>CAYUYS010000001.1:0-40511 GCA_964449415.1 uncultured Paludibacteraceae bacterium
TATTGATTGATGAGGCCTCAAAGGTAACGATTTTTTTTAACTTGCCAACAATGTGATTGTGCCGGACCGATTTATTGTTGCTGTTCCTGCAAATATTCTATCTCCGTATTTCGCACAACAATAAGCTGATTTTCAAGTACGAACTGCTGTTCTTGCAGTTGCCGTTCCAAAACAATAATGCTGTCTGCCATTTCTTGTTTCTGTTCAGGCGCTACCTGTTCGTACATACGGCGCATTTCTTCCAACTGGGCATTTTGTTCCTCAAAATCCGCCTTTGCCTCCTGATATTGCCTGAACAATTGTTCCGCTTCTTGGCTTTGAAAATCGGTATAATGTCTGTAAACTGTATTGTCGTTGATATAAAACGAGAATCCGGTCCGGGTTTTTGTCTGTTCCATAAACGCAACCGCCGGCCGCTCCGGGCGTGTGGGCAATGCCGCTTTCCGGTATGTTTTCAAGGCTGCCAGTTCAGCCACCTGGCGCGCATCCGGCAGGTTGACTATTTTGGTTTCCTCATTTGGGATAAACACGTAAATCATCACGCTATCGGCAGGCTGCCGGCGGTCGGTGGCAAACCAGCCCAAATGATGACTTTCATCCAACACCATCATGTAATCATTGGCAGGCGAATTGAACGGCATTCCGATATTCTCCGGCTGCAAATAGTTTTCCGTTTCGGAATTATACCGCGTTATGTATATGTCATATCCTCCCAGACCATCCGGAGAATCCGAAGCAAAATAGAACGTTACGCCGTCTGACATGACAAAAGGATAGTTTTCATTAAACGTCGTATTGGGAGGCTCCGGCAACAATTGCGGTTTGGACCATTCATCCAACAGCCGTACGGCCCGGAACAAATCCAGCGAACCGGCGTTCACATCGGGAAAAATGGTGCGATCGTTACGCTGATTCGTGTAGGAGACAATTTGCAGAGGAATAGTGTCCAGCAAGACCGTTTGCTGTTCTAATTTTCCCGTTTCAGGCGACAGCCGGTAATAATTCAAGAAATCCTTTTTCGGCGCTTGGATACTGTCCACAATGGCTATGTCTTCCACACGCGCCAAAAAACGTATTGCCAGTTCTGCCGCTTCGATGCGGTGTGCCAATTGCGTCAAACGTTCATCGTCAGCGGAAAGACTTTTCTCGTATTTCTGCCAAGTTTCGATAGCCTCCTCGAAACGGTATGCATCAAAATACAAGTTACCCAAATAAAAATTCCGCAACGGATACTGGCGTTCACTCGTTTGTTCAAAATAGCGCAGGGCCGTTTCCGCATCGCCCAGTTCGTAACAGCAGCGCGCATACCGATAGCGATAAAGTTGACTGGAAGGACTTGCCGCAAGCAGTTTTTCATAAATTTCCTGCGCCTGCGCGTATTCTTGATTGTTGAACAGGTGGTCTGCATCCCGGGCCGGCTGCGCAAACACGAATGCGCCTGACAAGAACGATACAATTAGGATAAAGTATCTCATGTGCTTAAGGTTTAGGATTGCAAAAATAAGGATAAAAAAAGAACTGCAAAAGTCCCGGCCGGAAAATGTCGGCTTTCAAAAAAGGACGATTCCATCGGCCTGCATCGACACACAGAATCCACAAACGAAGGAAGCGAAATTTGTTCCTTTGAGCTACCAAAGTTGGCTGTATTTGTTGGCTCGGGTCAGCATGCACACATTCAGGACGGGCAACAGAATGTCGAACACCAGGATATTCAAACCGTATTTACGCAGGCCTAATGTACGTGCCGCCCTGTTTATCACGGAGACTTGCACCAGCCAGCGGACAAGAAACAAAAACAGAGCCAGTACTTTCAGGGGCAAGCTGCCGGCGCACACAAGTACAAGAAACGCAACATAAAACACCAGACGCATAAACGGTTCCAACATAAGACGCCATTTGGTTCTACCTGAATAATGTGTGGAAACCGACAAATGACGTCCTTTCTGGGCAATGTAATCGCGCCATTTTTTTTTCGGTACGGACCACGTAAGTGCATCTTTGCTTACCATAACGCGTGTATTCCGACGGGTGGCATTTTTATTGACAAACAAGTCGTCATCGCCGGCTTTCAGTCTAAGCATACTGGCAAAGCCGCCACTCTCAAAGAAAAACTGCTTGCGGTAAGCCATATTCCTGCCAACTCCCATGTACGGCTTTCCGGCTGCCGCCATACCCAGATATTGCAAACCGTTAAACAGCGTTTCATAACCAATCAGCCGGTTTAGCCAGGTGTTCTGTTCGTAATAGACACCCAATCCGAGTACAAAATCCGTACGCGGTTGAAAGGCGCTCACCATGGAAGCAAGCCAATGCGGACCTGCCGGACGACAATCGGCATCGGTAAACAGCAGATAATCATACTGCGCCGCTTTAATACCCAGCGAAAGACCCAGTTTTTTCGAACTCAACACATGTGAATCTTGCGGGACAAACGTTTTCTTCAAGTTGCTGTACAACGCTTGATACTCCCCCAAAATCAGGTCTGTGTCAAGCTGAGAACCATCATTGACCACAATGACTTCAAAAAGCGGGTAATCTTGCTCCAGAATGGCCGGCAGATACGCCTTGAGGTTGGCGGCTTCGTTGTATGCACAAATGATTACGGAAACGCCCCGCACATCTTCCGATGCGGTCGTTTTCTGTTTCTCCGCACGTTTCATGGAGCGCATGACGGCAGACATGTAACGCACATAATGATACATCTGCGCGCAAAATGCCACCAACAACATGGCAATAAAAACTCGCTCTACATCCGAAATGGAATACAAAAAAACGTCCATAATTTACAAATCATCTGAAGTATACGAAGCCGGCAGTTTACGCAAATTATACCGGGATGCCATTACTTCACCATAGGCACCGGTCGAACGGATGGCCAGCAGATCGCCGCGATGCACACCCTCCATAGGATAGTCCTTGACAAAGACATCGGCCGACTCGCAAATCGGACCAACCACATCGTAAATTTCCTCCGGAGCTCTTGATGTCAGGTTTTCTATGCGATGAAAAGCTTGGTATAAGGCCGGACGTATCAAGTCTGTCATACCGGCATCAACTATCGCAAACTGCTTGTGCTGCCCTTTTTTAACATACAACACCCGCGTAATCAGCACTCCGCAAGGAGCCACCACGGAACGTCCCAATTCAAAGTGCAAGGTTTGTCCCTCGCGCAACTGCAAATGTTTGCGGAATACCCGGAAATATCCTTCGAAATCAGCTATCGGACAATGATTCGGGTGTTCGTAGTTAATGCCCAAACCGCCGCCCACATTGATATCCTTGACATAAATGCCTTTTTGCTTCAACAAATCCTGAAGTTCATTGATACGGACGCACAGATTCTGAAAAGGTACCATATCCGTAATCTGGGAACCTATGTGGAAATGCAGTCCGACCAGCTTCAAATTTGGCAATGTCTTTACCAAGACTGCAACGCGCCCCACCTGCGACAAATCGATACCAAACTTATTTTCTTCCAATCCGGTTGTGATATACCGATGCGTATGTGCATCCACGTTCGGATTGACACGCAAAGCTATGCGGGCGGTTTTTCCCATTTCGCCGGCCAAGGCGTTAATCACTTCCAGCTCTGCTTCCGACTCTGCATTGAAACAATAGATATCGTGTTCCAGCGCTAATTTTATTTCCCAATCAGCTTTGCCAACTCCGGCATATACAATGCGTTCCGGCGGAATACCTGCCGCCAAGGCAGCTTCTATCTCACCGCCACTTACACAATCCGCGCCTAATCCGGCCTCTTGTATCGTCTTCAGTACTGCCGGATGCACACAGGCTTTCATGGCATAATGCACATGGAAATGCGATTCGGGTGCCTGTGTTTTAATTTCTTCCAATGTTTGCCGCAACAAATCCAGATCATAGTAGTAAAAAGGAGTTTGCAACGACTGGAAGGCTGCTGTAGGGAAATTTCCTTTCATATAATATCTTTTTTAATAAACGTTTTATTCGAATAATCCTGCACTTAAGTTCTTCAGGGCCTTGATCTTATCGCTCGCCTTAACAAGGAATGAGATATTGTAATTGCTTCCGCCGTAGGAAATCATACGGATGGGTACGTCGCGCAAGGCATTCACCACTTTCGACTGGAAACCGACATTTTCGTACAGCAAATCGCCCACCACGCAGATAATCACCATGTCTTCTTCCACGGTAACTGTGCCGAGTTTTTTCAGATTGTCCACAATATCGGCCAAATGGTGCGGATTGTCTATGGTGACAGACATGCCTACTTCCGAGGTCGTAATCATGTCGATGGAGGTGCGATACTGTTCAAAAATCTCGAATACTTTCCGCAGAAAACCATAAGCCAACAGCATGCGTCCCGACTTTATTTTAATGGATGTGATATTGTCCTTGGCAGCCACGGCCACGATTTTGCCTTTTTCAATTTCGTTGCAAATGATTGTTCCGGGTGCGGCAGGTTCCATGGTGTTGAGCAGCCGTACCGGGATATTGTGCAGTTTGGCAGGCAGAACACATGTCGGATGCAATATTTTGGCACCGAAGTACGCCAGTTCTGCAGCTTCCTCAAAGTGCAGCGAAGGCACCGGTTTTGTATTTTCCACAAAACGCGGGTCATTGTTGTGCATGCCATCTATGTCTGTCCAAATCTGGATTTCGGTTGCGCCAATGGCCGCTCCAAGAATGGAAGCGGTATAATCGCTGCCGCCACGCAGCAGGTTGTCTATGTCGCCGTAAGCATTGCGGCAAATAAACCCTTGCGTGATATACAATTCATAGCCGGCATTTTCCCGCAACATTTCATGAATATGTTCGCTGATATAGGCCATATCCGGCTCGCCGTTTTTGTCCACACGCATAAAATCAAGCGCCGGCAACAGACAAGACTTAACGCCGCGTTCTTGCAAATAAGCATTCACCAAAGCTGTGGAAATCAATTCGCCGTGGGCCAAGATCACTTTTTCCTCAAAAGTAGTGAAGACCGACTTGGAAAACGACCGCAAATAATCGAACTTTGCCTTGATCATTTCACGCCCCTGTTCCTTATAGTCTTGATTTTCATAAAGTTCATCAACTACGGCATAATATTTCTGCTCCAACGTATTCAGGTGTTCCAATGCCCCCGATATATTCTTTTTGTACAAATAGTCGGAAATCTCAACCAACGAATTGGTAGTGCCGGACATGGCCGACAATACGACAATCTTCTGTTCTCCGTTGCAAATCAGCCCGGCGACATGCTTCATACGTGCGGCGGAGCCGACGGATGTTCCTCCAAATTTCAAAACTTTCATATTGGTATATGGCTTGTTTTGTTCTACTTTCTGTTATGACATTACGTCTTAGTTTAGTTAAAATGAGACTGCAAAAATACGTTTTTTTTCGCAACCTTCCGATAAATTGTAAACTTTCATACTTTTTTTAAGCCCTTCCACATTCACAGACAAACCCTTACAGACGCACGTCAGCGCATTCTGTAAACGCCATCACGCATCCACCGGGCCCATTGCAAAGGCGTACGCGAACGGTCAAACGTCTGCCACGACACCGGTTTTCCCACAGATACCCGATAGTGTTTTCCACGTTGTTTGAACATTTCATCGGCAAGATACAGCATTTCCAGATTCAGCTTGATGCCCAGAAACTTACGCAAACGCGCCAGATTGTAAAAAAACGATGAGTTTCGCCCTTCAAAATAAATTGGCACAACCATCCGCCGATATTCCACGGCTTTCACGACAAAGTTTTTCTGCCAAGCCGGATCCATGACAGCGCCACGCTGCATGCGCGAACATGCGCCTGCCGGGAAAGTCAGCAGACTGCTTTCCGACCCATAGACTTCACGCATGCGCTTTGCATACGACTTCGTTTGTGCGCCGGTTTTGTTTACAGGCACAAACAGCGCGGAAAGCGGCGACAGGTACATCAACAAATCATTCACAAATACTTTCAAATCAGTCGTATAATGCCGGCTTATCATCAGCGACAGCACCATGCCATCCAATCCTCCCAACGGATGATTGCTCACGAAAATAACCGGCTCGCGTGTCGCCGGCAGATTCTCCAGTCCATCTACGGTGGCCGTCACATCCAGAAACTTCAAAGTTGCCTCAATAAAATCAAAGCCGGTGCCGGGGTCAGATGCCAGAAAAGCATTGATTTCATCCTGATGCACAATCTTTTTCAAGTACGACACAAGCATACGCGGCGCGGTAAATCCCGGTGCCTTCGCCTTCAAAATCGCGTCAACATCTATTTGTAAAACCGGTTTCATATTTCCCATCAAAAGCCTGAAACGGCAACCTGCCGCAGGCAAATGCTTTTTACTGATGCAAAATTACACATAAATTGTCAAGAAAACGGTTGCATCTGTGTTTTTATATAAACCACTTTCCTCCACTACTCACTATAAACATTGAAAATCAATTGATTATATAATCAAAGCAAGCATACAACAAGCGCAATAAAAGCCATTTTAGCCTGATGAAAAGTTGTTGATAACTTTTTGTGGGGGAATGTGGTGAATGTGAAAATATATCTATACTTTTACACCCTAAAAACAAACAGATCAGGCACATGTCTACATTTATCGGAAACATAGCAGCAAAAGCCGATGCCAAGGGACGAATATTCATCCCTTCCGCATACAGGAAAGCGCTCCCTTCCGAGTACGCCGGCCGCCTTGTTATGCGCAAGGATGCCGACAACGCGTGCCTGATTCTGTATCCGGAACCTGTATGGAACCGCAAAGTGGAAGAACTAAAAGCGACACTTGACGAATGGAATCCCACCGACCAGCTGCTGTTGATGCAATTCGTTGCCGATGCGGAGTGGCTCGACATTGATTCGCAAGGACGGGTGCTCATTCAGAAACGTTACCTGCAATCCATCGGCGCAAGCAACGAACTGCTTTTTGTCGGCATGCTTGACCGGTTTGCACTTTGGGACAAATCCGCATTTGCCGACAAGCGCATGAGCAGTACGGATTTCGCAACTTTACTGAAAGAACGAATGATGCGCAAGGACAATGGCTGAAACTTATCACACACCCGCCCTGCTCACCGAAACAGTCGACGGGCTGGATATTAAACCCAACGGAACATACGTGGATGTAACTTTCGGGGGCGGCGGACATGCACGCGAGATATTACGCCGATTAGGCAAAAACGGCAGACTTCTCGCCTTTGACCAAGACATGGATGCGTATGCAAACCGGATAGACGATGGACGGTTTACGTTTGTACACGGAAATTTCAAATACCTGAAAAACTTTTTGCGCTACTACGAAGTGGAAAAAATAGACGGACTGCTCGCCGATCTGGGCGTATCGTTCCACCACTTCGACACGGCAGAGCGCGGCTTTTCATTCCGGTTTGACGGCGCATTGGACATGCGCATGAACAACCAAGCCGGCATGACAGCCGCCGACATAATAAACACGTACAGCGAAGAACAATTGGCCGACGTTTTCTTCCTGTACGGCGAACTGCGCAACGCGCGACAGGTTGCGCGGGCAATGGTAAAACAACGGCAACAAAAGCCGATAAGCGGCGTGTTCCAGTTGGTAGAATTGCTTAAACCGTTTTTCGGACGCGACAAGGAAAAGAAAGACATGGCACGCCTGTTTCAGGCACTGCGCATAGAAGTGAATCGGGAAATGGACGCGCTGAAACGCTTGCTTGCACAAGTAACCGAAGTGCTGAATCCGGAAGGACGCATAGCCATTCTGACCTATCATTCGCTGGAGGACAGGTTGGTAAAGAATTTTTTCCGGAGCGGAAATTTCGAAGGAAAAATAGAGAAAGATTTCTACGGCAATGTTATTGCGCCGCTGAAACCGCTGAACAACAAGGTAATAACCGCCGATACGGCCGAAGTAGAACGGAATCCGCGCGCGCGCAGTGCCAAACTGCGAATTGCCATTTACAAAGGAAACGACTATGAAGCTCGAAGAGATATGGAATAAAATCCGTGACAATGAAGATTTTTCGGAAATCAAACGCGGAAGCATCAAGGACATCCTGAACGGGAATTTCCTGACCAAAGATTTCATACGCAGGCTGTATGGCTTGCTGCTGCTGATAGCGGTGCTCGCATTTGCCTACATAGACAACCGGTTTTATTGTGAAAAGCAACAGGCATACATAGTCGCCTTGCAGAAGCAACTGAAAGAAACCAAATACGAAGCCATGACCATTTCGGCGGAACTCATGGAAATGAGCAGGCAAAGCAACGTGCAAAAACTGCTCAAACAACGCAACATAAACATTGAAGAAAGTACCGAACCGGCAATTATCATAAAATAAACCACATTCCAAACAAAGGCATGTCCGACAGAAGAAGAAATATAGTCATCCGCTTCGGCATTATCTATTTCATAGTGCTGGTGGCTTTTTTTGGCGGCATTGTCACCAAAATCATCATTATCCAGACAACGGAACGCGAGCAATGGCTTCAGTTGGCGCAAAAGCAAACAAAATCAGATATCATCGTCCATCCGAACCGCGGCAACATCTATTCCTGCGAAGGACAACTGATGGCCAGCAGCATTCCTACCTATTATATATATATGGACACGCGTGTGCCCGCCCTGCACGAGAAGGATGGATTGTTGTACAAAACATATATCGACTCCGTATCGCAGGCATTGGCCGACTTTTTCAAGGACCGGTCGGCCGGCGAATACAAAAAAATGATTTCGCACGCTTACCAACGGGGAGATGGAAGTCTGTTGCTGTATCCGAAGCGCATCACATTCTCACAACTGAAGGCCGTACAGCAAATGCCCCTTTTCAACAAGGGCCGTTATAAAAGTGGGCTCATCAGTCGTCAGCAATACCGTCGCGTCAAGCCTTTCGGCTCGCTGGCAAGCCGCACCATCGGCGACATCTACGCTGATGAAACAAAAGGAGGCAAGAACGGGCTGGAACTATACTTCAACGAAGAGCTGAAAGGCGTTCCCGGCATCAGCACACGCCAGAAGGCGGCCAACCGCTATGTCAACATCATAGAAATCGAGCCGCAGGACGGCATGGACATTATTTCAACCATCGACATCACCTTGCAGGACATAGCAGAAAAGTCGTTACTTGAAATGCTGCATAAGCTTGAGGCTCATTCCGGCTATGTGGTCATGCTGGAAACACATACCGGCGAGGTGAAAGCCATTGTCAACATGCAACGCGGCAGCGATGGCAACTACTACGAACAACGCAACGGCGTGGTAGCCGACATGGCCGAACCCGGATCCACATTCAAAACCGCATCGCTCATGGCAGCCATTGACGATGGCAAAATAAATATATGGGACAGCATTGATACCGGAAACGGTATTTTCCGATTTCACAACGTACCCATGCGCGACCACAATGTCCACAGAGGCGGTTTTGGGAAAATAACGGTGCAGAATGCGCTGGAAGCATCGTCCAACATAGGCATATCGCGCGTAATTGTAGATGCCTACGAAAAGAATCCTGCCGAATTTGTTGACAAACTCTATGCGATGGGATTAAACGAACCCTTGGAGTTGGAAATTCCGGGTACGGCAAAACCATACATCCGTTCGCCCAAAGACAGCCACTGGTCCGGCACCACCTTACCATGGATGAGCATTGGATATGAAGTGCAGATTCCGCCTATTTACACCGTAACCTTCTATAACGCCATAGCCAACGACGGCAAAATGGTCAAACCGTTTTTCGTAAAGGAAATTCGCAAGGATGGCCGTACTGTCAAAACATTTAGCACGGAAACAATACGCAACAGCATTTGCAGCGAACGCACACTCGGACAAATCCGCACCGCGCTGGAGGGCGTCGTCTGGAGCAAACGCTACGCTACCGCCGGTGCTGCACGCTCCGACAAGGTGCATATTGCCGGAAAAACCGGCACGGCACAGATTTCACGCGGTCTGTTGGGATATAAAGGTGGCGGCAAAACCTATCAGGTTTCGTTTTGCGGTTTTTTCCCTTTTGATGACCCGCAATACACCTGTCTGTGCGTCATCCGCGAACCGGGATCGAACTTTTATCCTTCGGGCGGAGCTATGTGTGGTACAGTGGTCAGACAAATTGCCGAACGCACCATGGCAAGCAAAACACGCATCACACCGGAGCAGATGGCCGCGTCGAATAACTATCAGCCTGAAAAACCAACCATAAAGCGTGGCGTTCAGGAGGCTATCAACACGGCTGCCAAAGGCGTGGGTCTGCAACTGTCCGGCGAGCCAACGGAATGGGCACGCGTAAATGGCGAAATGGAATTTGTGAAACTGGATGTATCTCCCTACCTGATCCCTCGGGTGATTGGCATGGGAGCCAAAGATGCCGTCTATGCCATAGAACAGACCGGGATGAAAGCAGTTCTTGAAGGCCGCGGGCGGGTCGTAAGCCAAAGCATACAGGAAGGCAGCAAAGCCACAAAGGGAGGGACTATCATTTTGAAATTACAATAAAAACGCAAAACAGGAACAGAATATGAATTTGAAAGAATTGCTCAACAGCATAAAACCCGTTCGGGTTTTGGGAAACACCGACAGGGAAATAGCCAAAATCGAATTCGATTCCAGAAAAATCGGTTCAGGCGACTTGTTCGTGGCCACCACGGGTAGTGCCGTCGACGGGCATCAATTTATCGGCAAAGCCATTGAAGCTGGTGCTACCGCTGTCGTGTGCCAGGTCTTGCCGGAAAAGCTCCCGGACAACATCTGTTTTGTCCAAGTGGCGGACAGTGCGGAGAGTTTGGGGTTTTTGGCTGCGCAATGGTACGGAAATCCATCGCACAAACTGACCCTGACCGGCGTTACCGGCACCAACGGCAAAACAACCATTGCCACGTTGTTGTACCAAACGCTGCGCGCAATGGGACATAAGAGTGGTTTGCTCAGCACGGTGTGCAACTACGTGGATGACCAGGCCATAGAGACCACCCACACCACGCCGGATGCCCTGACTATCAACAAATTGCTGGCGGAAATGGTGGAAGCCGGCTGTTCGCACGCTTTCATGGAGGTCAGTTCGCATGCCATTGACCAAAAACGCATTGCCGGGCTGCATTTCGCCGGCGGCATTTTCACAAACCTGACACGCGACCATATCGACTACCACAAGCTGTTTGACAACTATCGGGACGCGAAAAAGAAATTTTTCGACAACCTTCCGAAAACAGCCTTTGCCATTACAAACAAGGACGACAAAAACGGTCTGGTCATGCTCCAGAACACGCAGGCCAAAAAATACACCTATTCCGTAAAAAGTCTGGCCGATTTCAAGGCAGATATTTTGGAAGAAGGTTTTGAAGGCATGTTGCTGCAAATAAACGGCCGCGAAGTTTTTGTGCCGCTGGTAGGCCGTTTCAATGCCTACAATTTGTTGGCCATTTACGGTGCCGCCGTGAATCTCGGTGGAGAGCCCTCCGAGGTTTTGCGCATACTCAGCACGTTAAGTGCCGTGAACGGACGTTTCGAGGCCATCCGTTCCCCAAAGGGCTGGACAGCCATTGTAGATTATGCACATACGCCCGATGCCCTGACAAACGTTATCGAAACCATTAACGAAATACGCAAGCCGGGAAGCCGGCTCATCACGGTGGTAGGCTGCGGCGGAAACCGCGACAAGGGCAAACGCCCCATGATGGCACACGAAGCCATGGCCGGATCCACACAAGTGATCCTGACCAGCGACAACCCGCGCGATGAAGAACCGCAAGACATTCTGAATGACATGTGGGCCGGATTGACCGCCGAAGAACAACATTCCGCCCTGATGATAACAGACCGCAGGCAGGCCATAAAAACAGCTTGCATGATGGCACAAAAGAACGATGTGATCCTTGTCGCGGGAAAAGGACACGAAAACTACCAGATCATCAAAGGCGTCAAACATCATTTTGATGACCACGAAGAAATCAAGGCCCACATAACGGCATAAACATAACCTAATAGCAAGAAAAGTATGCTCTATTATCTTTTTCAATATCTGGACACGCTGGATATTCCCGGAGCGGGAATGTTCCAATACATATCTTTCAGGTCGGGTATGGCCTTCCTTTTTGCGTTGATAACCGCCACGATTTTCGGCAAATGCATTATCCGTTTCCTGCGACGCAAACAAATCAGCGAAACCATCCGCAACCTCGGGCTGGAAGATCAAATGAGCAAGAAAGGTACGCCTACCATGGGTGGTATCATCATCATTCTGGCCATTCTGCTTCCGACCCTGCTGTTCACCAACCTGACCAACGTTTATATCCTGCTTATGATTGCCACCACTTTGTTGCTGGGTCTGTTGGGTTTCGTAGACGATTATATCAAAGTATTCAGGCACAACAAAGAAGGCCTGAACGGCCGTTTCAAAATCGTAGGGCAGGTGGCCGTCGGCTTGCTTGTCGGACTGGTCATGTGGTTTAGTCCGGATGTAACCATACGGCAAAATGTAGAAACGCGCGTTGAAAACCGCATTGAATCAGTGGATTATAATCACCAAGACGAAAAATGCACAAAAACGACCATTCCGTTCGTCAAAAACAACAACATGGACTACGCCAACGCATTCAACTGGGCCGGCAAATACAAACAGACATTGGGCTGGATCTTTTTTGTGCTGATTTGCATTTTCATCGTCACGGCGGTGAGCAACGGCGCAAACCTGACCGATGGCCTCGATGGACTGGCCACAGGCAGTTCCGCCATTATCGGCATGGCGCTGGGCATTCTGGCCTATGTTTCGGGAAACATCAATCATGCAAGTTTCCTGAACATCATGTACATTCCGAACATTGGCGAGATGATGATATTCGCATCCGCATTCATTGGTGCGACGGTAGGCTTCCTTTGGTTCAATTGTTACCCGGCCCAGGTGTTCATGGGCGACACGGGCAGTCTGACCCTAGGCGGCATCATTGCCGTGTTTGCCATTATCATCCGCAAGGAGCTGCTGATTCCCATTTTGTGCGGCATATTCTTGGTAGAAAGCCTGTCTGTCATCATGCAGACGCTTTATTTCAAGTACACGAAAAAGAAAACCGGCACGGGGCGTCGCATTTTCAAGATGGCTCCCTTGCACCATCATTACCAGAAACCCGGCAACGCAGGCATTGATGCCTTGTGGCAAAAACCTTTGCAAGCCATGCCGGAAAGCCGCATTGTCGTACGTTTCTGGATTATCGGCCTTATTCTGGCTGCCATTACAATCATTACGCTGAAAATGAGATAAAAATACAATTCCAATTTCAAAAAATCATCGGCTATGAACCGTAATTCCAATACACCATCCGCTCCCAAAAAGAAAATCGTTGTGCTTGGCGCAGGCGAAAGCGGGACAGGAGCCGCCATTCTGGCACACGAGAAAGGCTTCGATGTATTCGTTTCGGATATGGGTAGCATCAAACTGCCCTATAAAGCCATGCTCGACCAGCATGGCATTGCGTGGGAAGAAGGTGCTCACATGACTGCCAAAATTCTGGCCGCCGATGAAGTCATCAAAAGTCCCGGCATACCCGAAAACGCCCCGCTCATCCAACAATTGAAGGCACAAGGCACGCCGGTTATTTCCGAAATTGAATTCGCCGCGCGCTACACGCAGGCCAAAATGATTTGCATTACCGGCTCGAACGGGAAAACCACAACCACGACATTGGTGTATGAAATCCTGCGCAAAGCCGGACTCGATGTCGGACTGGCCGGCAACATCGGCAACAGCCTTGCGCTGCAAGTCGCCCACGAACAACACGATTATTATGTTATCGAACTGAGCAGTTTTCAGCTGGACAACATGTACAAGTTCAAGGCCGACATAGCCATTTTGCTAAACATCACGCCCGACCATTTGGACCGGTACGACCATACGTTTCAGAACTATGTGAACGCCAAATTCCGCATAACCCGCAACCAGACCAAAAGCGATGCCTTCATTTATTGGAGCGAGGATCCCGTCATCGATGCCGAACTGAAAAAACTGCATCTCGGCGCGACACTGTACCCATTCGGAACGGAACGGAACGGGCACAATATCGCATACATCGAAAACAACCATTTCGTCATTCATACCGATTTGAAAACGCCCTTCGTCATGCCGCTGCAAGACCTTTCGCTGAAAGGCCGGCACAACACCTACAATTCCATGGCCGCCGGCATTGCCGCGGAAATCCTGCACATCAAAAAGGACACTATCCGCGAGGCCTTGGCCAATTTCCAAGGCGTGGAACACCGTCTGGAATATGTCGCAACTGTGCGCAACGTGCGTTTTATTAACGACAGCAAAGCCACCAACGTAAATTCATGCTGGTACGCGCTGGAAAGCATGACTACGCCTACGGTGCTGATTCTGGGAGGCAAAGACAAAGGCAATGATTACAGCGAAATAGAAGCCTTGGTCAAGGAAAAAGTGCACACACTCGTTTTCATGGGGCTGCACAACGAGCCACTGCACCGGTTCTTTGGCGGGAAAGGCATAGATATCATCGATACGGACAACATACAAGATGCCGTGCATGCCGCCTACGAAGCCGCACACGAAGGAGACACCGTGCTTTTATCGCCCTGCTGCGCAAGTTTCGACCTGTTTACTAACTACGAAGACCGCGGCAGGCAATTCAAACAAATAGTCAGAAGCCTGTAAACCACACATTATGAGCTCATTTCTCAGAAAATATCTGCAAGGTGACGCGGTACTCTGGATCGTGTTTTTCCTGCTGTGCGCCGTTTCCATTCTGGAAATGTACAGCGCCAGCAGCACCTTGGCCTACAAGGCGGCCAAGCACACCGCGCCCATCATGTCGCACATAACTTTCTTGGCAGCCGGTACGTTGTTGGTTTTTGCCGTCCATTTGATTCCCACGCAAATCGTGCGGATTCTGTCCTATCCGGCCTTATTGGTTTCGCTTATCTTGTTGGTGCTCACGCCTTTCATTGGGATTACGGAAAACAATGCCACCCGCTGGATAGAGCTGTTCGGCATTCGCTTCCAACCTTCGGAAATAGCCAAACTGTCGGTGGTCATCGTATGCGCCGACCTGATTTCACGCATTCGCGATGAAGAATCGGAAAAGACCTTTTTCAAGTACATTATCGGCATTTGCCTGACCGCGTGTGCTTTGATTGTCATAGCCAACCTGTCAACGGCCATATTGCTGTTCGGCATCGTGTTTATCATGATGTTTGTCGGCCGTATTTCGTTCAAGCGCATTTTGCCACCCGTTCTGATATTGCTGCTGTGCGGCCTGCTCGGCTTTTTTGTCGTCAAGGCCATTCCGCAGGAAAAGATGCCGAACGTGCTGGGACGCACTCACATCTGGGTAGCCCGCATAGACAGGTTTGTGGAAGGAAACAACACCGAAAACAAATACGTAATCACGGATGAAAACCTACAGGAACAACACGGCAAAATGGCCGTTGCACGCGGCGGTTTTTTCGGTGTCTTGCCGGGAAACAGCGTGGAACGCGACTATCTGCCGCTGGCATACGCCGACTATATTTATGCCATTATCATCGAAGAAACCGGCCTGATTGGCGGTTTGTTTGTCATTCTGCTCTACTTGATCCTGCTTTTTCATGCCGGAAATATTGCCCAGAAATGCGAAGGCACTTTTTCGGCCTTGCTGGTTATCGGACTTTCCTTAATGATTGTGATACAGGCATTTATCAGCATGAGCGTATCTGTCGGCCTGATTCCCGTCACGGGGCAGCCACTGCCGCTTATCAGCCGTGGAGGCACATCCATATTGATTACAAGCCTGTATTTCGGTATCATTCTGGGAGTTACGCGCAAATACCGCAAGGAAAAAGCCAAGCAGGAGGAAGTGAAAAACGAAAGTGCGCAAGACATTCCGACCATTGACATAGAAGAACTGTAAAAGATGTGGATTATGGATACAAACAACACAAATGCACGGCCCAAACGTTTCGTCATATCGGGAGGTGGCACCGGCGGACATATTTTTCCTGCCGTCAGCATAGCCAATGCACTGAAAGAACTTTGCCCGGATTGCGAAATCCTGTTTATCGGCGCGCTCGGACGCATGGAAATGGAACGTGTGCCGGCAGCCGGTTACAACATCATTGGCTTGCCCATACGCGGTTTCGACCGCAAAAAACTGTGGAAAAACATTTCCGTACTCCGGGACTTGTGGAAAAGCCTGCGCATGGCACGCAAAATCCTCCAGGATTTCCGGCCTGATTTGGCCGTGGGGGTAGGCGGATATGCCAGCGGAGCCGCACTGAAGGCAGCCAACCGCCTGGGCATACCCACCGTCATACAAGAACAAAACTCATTTGCCGGCATAACCAACAAGTTGTTGGCCAAAGATGCGCAAAAAATATTCGTCGCCTACGAGGGCATGGAAAAATTCTTCCCCGCCGAGAAAATCGTGCTGGCCGGCAACCCGATACGCCAGTCACTGTCGGACATCCGGCCCAAAGCCGCGGAAGCCTACACATACTTCAAACTGCAACCGGACAAGCAGACACTCCTGATTATCGGCGGAAGTCTGGGAGCACGCACGATAAACAACAGCGTCATCAAGCATTTGGCCGAACTGCAACAATCGGACATCCAAGTTATCTGGCAAACCGGGAAAATCTATTTTGAGCAGGCCAAAAAGGCTTCCGAACAAGTTGTTTGCCCAAATTTGCTTGTGCAAGATTTTGTGAGCCGTATGGACTACGCCTATTCCGTTGCCGATTTGGTCGTATCGCGAGCCGGGGCCGGCAGTATTTCCGAACTGTGCCTCTTGGGTAAACCGGCCATCCTTGTTCCATCGCCAAACGTAGCGGAAGACCATCAAACGCATAATGCCATGGCGCTGGTAAATAAAGACGCAGCCGTTTTGGTGAAAGATGCCGAAGCAGAAAACAAGCTGATCGGTTGTGCGCTGGAACTGCTGGCCGACAGCCAACGACTCGGGCAACTGTCTGAGAACATCAGCCGGCTGGCGCAGAAAGACTCGGCCATGCGCATTGCCAAAGAAACATTGAATCTGTAAAAACTGAATAAGAAAACCGGATTTATAACTTCTGCCATAAAATTCGTACCTTTGCGGGCTTGATTGAAAGAATCTTCAACCGGCTTGCTTATAAATTGAAGTCTATGTATACAAATTACTATTTTCTCGGAATAGGTGGCATCGGAATGAGTGCCATTGCCCGCTATTTCCGATTCAAGGGTTGCGTTGTAGGGGGCTACGACCGTGTTCGCACACCGCTCGTCGGCGAGCTGGAAGCGGAAGGCATACAGGTTGTGCTGAACAGCGATGTGGCTTCCATTCCGGATGTTTTTCTGGACAAGACGCAGACACTCATCGTACGCACGCCCGCCGTCCCGGATGACCACGAACAGCTATGCTATTTCAGGGAAAATGGTTTTCAGATAAAAAAACGTGCAGAAGTGCTTGGTGACATAACGCGGCAAGGAAAAAGTTTGTGCGTGGCCGGAACACACGGCAAAACCACCACCAGCACCATTCTGGCCCATTTGCTGTATCAATCCGAAATAGAGTGCAATGCTTTTCTGGGCGGCATAAGCAACAATTACAACACCAACTTGCTCCTGTCGTCAAACAGCAACCTGATGGTTGTGGAAGCCGATGAATTCGACCGGTCGTTCCACCAACTGTCGCCCTACATGGCCATCATCACCGCCGACGACCCGGATCATTTGGACATTTACGGCAATGCGGCCGGTTTTCGTGAAGGCCTCGAACATTTCACATCGCTTATACAGCCGGGCGGCGCATTGCTCATGCACAAAGGTCTGAACATTACGCCACGTTTGGCCGCAGGCGTGAAGCAATATACCTATTCCGAAAATGAAGGCGATTTTCATGCGGCAAACATCACCATCGCGGACGGAGAAATACGCTTCGACTTCGTAACGCCGAACGACATCATAAAAGACCTGAAATTAGGAGTTCCCGTCAAGATTAACATCGTTAACAGCATTGCCGCCATGGCAATAGCATGGCTCAACGGCGTTTCGAACAACGAATTGCGCATCGGCCTGAGTTCGTATGCCGGAATTTACCGGCGTTTCAATATTTTGGTAAAGAACGAACATGTCGTATTGGTCGACGATTACTCGCATCATCCAACCGAGTTGCACGCCAGCATAACATCCATAAAAGCCTTGTTTCCGAACAAAAAAATTACCGGCGTTTTCCAGCCACATTTGTATACGCGGACGCGCGATTTTGCCGATGGGTTTGCCAAAGAACTTTCGCTGTTGGACGAAATTATTTTGTTGCCCATCTACCCCGCGCGTGAACTGCCCATAAAAGGCGTAAGTTCCGAAATGTTGCTGGACAAAATAACCAACAAGCACAAAATGCTTTGTCCGAAGGAAGATCTGGTGCAGTTGCTGGCTTCCCGCAACGATGAAGTCATTGTCACCTTGGGTGCCGGCGACATAGATGCCATCGTGCCGAAAATCAAAGACATGCTGGTTCAGAAGAAGTGGAATTGACAAACCATTCGCATGAAGACGGTTCGTTTCATATTGCTTTGCGTAAGTTCCCTGCTGATAGTGGCCTATCTGGCATGGAGCACTTGTTTTGTCGACAGGCAAGACAGCGAAGCCGTCTGCACCGCCGTTAACATATACATAAACGACAGCATTCAACGGCAATTCGTGTCCAAGCAGGAAATCATGGAACTGCTGAACCGAAACGGGCTCAATCCACTCGGACACAACATGCAAAAAATCAACATGGGAAAGATAGAAGATGCGCTTTCCGAACACGACATGATAAGCAAGGTAGAATGCTACAAAACGCCATCGCACAAAATCAACATAGAACTGACACAACGTGAGCCAAAATTTCGTGTTATCACCCGGACAGAGAGCTATTATGTTGATACAGAACGAAGAACAATGCCTACAAGCACCCGCCATGCGGCCTACGTACCCGTTGCGAGCGGAAACAAAATCAGCAAGGAACTGGCCTGCGGCAAACTCTATGACTTCGTATCTTTCATCGAAAACAACAACTTCTGGAACGCCCAGATAGAGCAGATATACATTCGTGACGATACTAAAATTGAATTGGTTCCGCGCATTGGCGGACACATTATCCTGCTCGGCTATCTGGATGAATACGAACACAAGCTGGACAAACTTTACAAGTTATACACGGAAGGTTTCAGCAAAATAGGCTGGAAAGCATATAAAGTCATAGATTTGCAGTATAAGAACCAGATAGTTTGTAAGAAATAGGAGCAGTTTATGAACGAAAACAACAATATTCTAATTGCCATCGACCTAGGCAGCACGCACATAACTGCCATTGCAGCACTGCGACAAGATGAGAATACGCTGAAAATCTTGGGTGACGAGACCATGCCGGCCCGAGATGTTCAATACGGTATTGTCACCAAAACAACCAATGCCGCAATGAACATCAACAAATGTCTGAGACTGCTTCAGAACCGGATTCATCTGAAAAACGACATTGAGTCCGTCTTTGTGAGTGCCGGCGGCCGTTCCATGCAAACCATCGAAGCAACTGTCAAACGCTATCTCGGCACACAATCCTTCATCACCGCAGAGGTATTGGAGGACATGCGCAAGGAGGCGGAAACCAAATGCGCCCAGGAAAGTCACAACGTGTTCGGCGTAACACCCTACTACTTCATCCTGAACCAGACCACACAAGTGTTCCAGCCGCTGAATCAGCAAGCAAGCCATATAGAAGGACATTACGGTGTGCTTGTCGGTAACGCACAGATAACCACCAATCTGCAAAAATGTTTCGACCGCACGGGTATTCTGATAGAGAATATTTCCAACAAACCGGAAGCACTTGCTACGGCATTGCTAAGTGCAGAAGAGCGCGAAGCCGGCTGTGCCATTATTGATTTCGGCGGAGAAACCACCACGTTAAACATATTCAAGGACGGCAACCTGCAACACGTCACCGTAGTGCCGCTGGGTTCACAGCATATCACAAGAGATATTGAGACTAGTTTCGGCATTAGCGAAAAATATGCCGAGAAACTCAAGCGGAGCAAAGGCCAAGCCTTGGAACGCCTTGTGCAACCCGTCTATATCCTAATCCCCTCCGGCAATCCACAGGAAGCGCCCATACGCATTTCAACCAAACAACTCGGCTGCATCATCGAAGCGCGTCTGGAAGAAATGACTGCCAAACTCTTCAACCGGCTCAGCATTTGGGAGCCGGAACTGGAAGGCAACCTGTACCTTACCGGCGGAGGCAGCATGCTGTCCGGCATCAGCGATTTTGTCCGGCAATTCACCAACATGCCGGTCGAGTACGGTTCACATATAGAATGGCTCAGCAACGACACCCCGGAAGAATATTATCAACCCAACTACAGCCAGCTGATAGGCACACTGATTTTGGGAGACACCTACCGGAAAGCACATCAGGAAAAGCAAAAGAAGAAACCCAAAATTCCGAAAATGGGCAACTTCATGGAGCGCATGGGCGAACACGTACTCAAGTTTTTTGAAGATGACAATTAACAGACCCTTTATAAATAAGCATTATGGATGGATATGAACCTTTACCCTTGGATTTGCCCTTGGCCGACGAAAACATCATTAAAGTCATCGGCGTGGGCGGCGGCGGAAACAATGCCGTCAACCACATGTTTCGTCAAGGAATCAAAGATGTGTCGTTTGTCGTATGCAATACCGACAACCAAGCGCTTATAAAATCACCCATCCCTACAAAAATCCAGTTGGGCAAAAACACAACTGATGGATTGGGTGCAGGCAACCGGCCCGAAAAAGCCCGCGAAGCTGCCGAAGAAAGCATAGACCGCATCAAAGAAGTCCTTTCCGATAATACGCGCATGGTGTTTATTACTGCCGGCATGGGCGGCGGAACCGGAACGGGAGCCTCGCCTGTGGTGGCACGGATAGCGCACAACATGAACATCCTGACCGTCGGCATAGTGACCATCCCCTTCGCATTCGAAGGCACAAAAAGAATACGCCAGGCCATGGAAGGAGTAGAACAACTCAGCCGGCACGTCGATGCTATGCTGGTCATTAACAACGAAAAACTGCGGAAAATATATCCGGATCTGGAAATGTCCAACGCATTTGCCAAAGCAGATGACGTGCTCACCAATGCAGCCAAAGCCATTGCAGAAATCATCACCATTCCCGGATACATCAACACAGACTTTGCCGATGTATATACCATCCTGAAAGACGGCAACGTGGCTATCATGAATACAGGATACGCATCCGGCGAAAACCGCATTACCAACGCCATACAAGATGCACTGACTTCTCCGCTGGTAAACACAAGCGACATAAAAGGAGCCAGCAAAATCCTGCTCAGCTTCTATTGCTCAAACGCACACCAAATCCGGATGGAAGAGGTGGAACAGATACATACCTTCATGGCTAACGTAGGAGACAACGTAGAGGTCATTTGGGGTGCCACGTTTGACGACAACCTGGGCGAGCAGGTCAAAGTAACCATCATTGCCACCGGGTTTGCCGTAAGTTCCATTCCCGGCATGCCACCCAAATTGCACAAAGCAACGGAGACCAACAAACAGCCGGCCACCAACGACACACTGCCCGGCAGCCCGGCCACTGCAAACACGACTCCCACCGTAGACGAGGCTATCGAAGAGTTTTACGGAAAATCTTCACAAACGGCAACCAATGGCGGGACAAATGGAAACACGACCGGAAACAGGGTTGAAACAACAGAGCCGGAAGAAGACATTCCGGTCATTCCCATTGACGAAATAGACTGGGACAACGATGACGAACTGAAAAACTGTATAGAAATTCCGGCCTGGAAACGGAAAATGCAATCGAAACAATCATTTTAAAATACAAAATTATGACCTTGTTTGACACAATAAGCGAAGACATTAAAAAAGCCATGCTCGCAAAAGAAAAAATAGCATTGGATGCCTTGCGCGGCATAAAAAAAGAGTTTCTCGAAGCCAAAACCGCCAAAGGCGCAACCGGCGAACTGACCGATGAACAAGCCATACGGATACTCCGGAAAATGGTGAAGCAACGCAAGGATGCCGCACAAATGTACATCGACGGCGGACGGCCGGAACTGGCCGAGAAAGAACAGGCCGAAATTGCCGTTATCGAGAAATACCTGCCGGCACAAATGAGCGAAACCGAACTGGAAGCCGCAGTAAAGGAAATCATTCAACAAGTAGGCGCAACCGGCCCGCAAGACATGGGCAAAGTAATGGGAACAGCCACCAAACAGTTGGCCGGAAAAGCGGATGGGAAAATGATTTCCGTCAAAGTCAAGGAACTGCTGAACAAATAGCCTGCAACAGTTCCTGCTTACTTCTCTCCTTTTGTTGAAAGGATACACGTTTTGCCTGTATGAACAATTATCTGGATGAAAATGCAGCCGAAATAGTCCGGCGCTTCGAACAATATCTTTCCGGCGAGAATCCGGGATATTTCGATGTGGAAGAGCTGGAAACCATTTCGGAATATTACCTGCACAAGGGGCGGATCAAAGACTCCGACCGGGCCATTGATGTGGGGCTGCGCCTGCATCCGGCAAGTAGCGAACTGCAAATAAAACGGGCAAAAACCTATCTGGCTGCAGGAGAGATACATAAAGCCTTATCCACGTTGGAGCGGCTGCCCAACACAAACGACTACGAAGCACAATTGCTCAAGATAGAAGCCTTGGCCAAACTGAACCGCATCGAAGAAGCTGAAATGCTTGCAGACCATTTGCCGGACAGCAACGAAAGTGACCTTGACAACATTTGTCTGGACATTGCCTTTGTGTTTCAGGAGCAGGAAAATTTCCAAATAGCAGAAAAATTTCTGCTGAAGGGCGACCAAATCAACCCGCACAACATCGACTTGCTGTTTGAACTGGCCTACTGCCAAGAGGAACTCGGACAAATAGACAACGCCATCGCTACCTACAACCGCATACTGGACATGGATGCCTATAGGGTCGAAGCATGGTTCAACCTCGGACAAATATATTGTGCAACAGACCAAGACAAGGCCCTTGAAGCGTACAACTTCTGCCTGGCCATCGACGAAAACGACGTTCTGGCCTGGCTCTACAAGGGACACATGCACTTCCGATACCAACAATACACCGAAGCTATAAAATGCTACACGCAATGCCGGGAGAAGGGATTCCCGGAATCGTGGCAAACCGACACGTTCATTGGCGAATGTCACGAAAAAATGAATGACTTCGAAACGGCCTTTCGTTTCTACGAAAAATCCGTACAAGTAGCACCCAACAACTACTATGGCTACATAGGCATTGCTGTTTGCATGTTCGAAAAAGAGCGCTACGAAGAAAGCATCCCCGTGCTGCAAAAAGCCATCAGTCTGCGGCCGGAGGCCTACGAGGTTTACATATACCTGGCAGAAGCCTACAGCAACGTGGAAAGGCTGGAAGAATCGGCCGAAGCCTATCGGAAATCATTGGAAATAGAACCAAAGCAGGCAGACACACTCATGGCATACGGCAACCTGCTCATGGACATGGAACGCTATCAGGAAGCACTCGACAATTATCTGAAAGCCAAAACCATAGACGAAAATCTGGAGCACCTCAACCTCATGCTGGCCGCTGCCTATGCCAAATTGGAAGACTATGAAAATGCCTTCGGCTGTCTGGATATGGCAACCGCACAGAATCCGAAAGCCATAGACATGTTCTTCGAAATATGTCCGGAAATCAGCGAACTGATTTTCAATTTATTATCAAAAATAACAGACAAGGATAACACAAACGACTAAAAAACTGACAACATGAAAAAAATATTGCTTGCAAGCACGCTGATTATTAGCAGCCTATGCTGCCACGCACAAGACAACACCACCACAACCGACGCAGATAAAGCTCCCTCCATCCTGCAAAAAGTAGAAAACTGGTATGGCGAAAACATGAACTACTGGAGCATAACCGCACTCATGGTCGTCGAAAGCTCGTTCATTCCGTTTCCATCGGAAGTCGTCATTCCGCCGGCCGTATACGTGGCCAGCCACGAAAACAGCAGCCTGAATGTAACCGATTCGTACACCATCAACGTATTGCTCATTATCCTGTTCGGCACGATAGGGGCCATTATAGGCGCAGTTATCAACTACGGCCTGGCTATATGGCTTGGCCGGCCCATTATCTACAAATTTGCCAACAGCAAAATCGGCCACCTGATGTTGCTGAGCAGCGAAAAAATACAACAGGCAGAAGAATACTTCAATGAACACGGAAAAATATCCACCTTCGTGGGCCGACTGATTCCCGGTATCCGGCAACTGATTTCCATTCCGGCCGGTCTGGCCCGGATGAACTTCTGGACATTTATCGGTTTTACGGCCTTGGGAGCCGGTGCTTGGAACATCATTCTGGCCGCACTCGGGTATATCGCCAACGGACAAGCCGACCTGATAGACCAATACAGCCACGAACTGTCTGTCGTTATCATTGCCTTGCTCGCCCTTGCCATTGCATGGCTTGTCATTCGGAAATTCCGCCAAAGGAAGTCAACGACAAAATCCCTTGATTGAGTTAAATCGAAGCGCATTTCGCATGACCGATGTCACGATGATTGACGAGCTTGGCAGCGTCTGCCGGTAGGTGTAATTTTACACAGTATCTACCCCATAAATTTTACGAAATACCGACCGTTTGTGGCTTCGGCAGAAGTGTTAACAATTGTTTTTTTTGAGAGATGTCGTGTCTTGTTTTGACCCTTGTTTTTGGAAGGTGAAATCTTGGTTTTGTCAAAGTGCCACTTTGACCGCCTCAAAGTGCCACTTTGACGACCTCGAGTCGGCGACAAGAGAACGTCAAGTCGGCGACAAGACAAGCTCAAAGTGCGATATTGACTAACTAACACTGTATCAATCACTTACGAATTACCGCACGTTTACTGTCTCGGAAGGGAAAATTGACGCTTGTTTTTTAGGAAACATTACTTCTTTTCAACCTATTTTGACAGTTTTATGCTGCATTTCCGCGCCGTTTGTTTTGCGGAATAAGGCCTTGTTTCTTCGGGTGATGGTCTGCCGGTTTTGCGGCCGTTCAGTCTGTAGGGTTACTATCGCTGTATCCAACCAACCGCCCGGCAAGATAATTTTTACGCGACAAGAATAGAATTTCCACAATAAAAATACCGGCCGGACGTTTCCAAAGATAGTATGTTGTCCGACACAGTTTTTTTGCGTACTTTTGTCGGGTTTCAAAAATTGTGTTTTTTCAAGGAAACATGAGACTATGATAGACTACATCAAAGGAAACATCACCGAACTAACACCCACCTACACCGTGCTCGAAACCGGCGGCGTCGGTTACGAAATACACATAGCGCTTCCGGCCTTTACGGCCCTGGCCGGACAAAAGGAAACGCTGCTGTACATTCACGAAATCATCCGCGAAGACGCACATTTGCTCTTCGGCTTCCTGACCAAAGGAGAGCGCGCACTGTTTCTCCTGTTGCTCACCGTGTCCGGCATCGGCGCAAATACCGCCCGAATGATCATGTCATCCTATTCCGCCGCAGAAATACAACAGCTTATCATACAAGGAAATACGGCCGCCCTGAACGCCATCAAGGGCATCGGTTCGAAAACATCGCAGCGCATCATTGTAGACCTGCGTGACAAAATACAGAAAATCAACATAGAACAAAACGAGGACACCAACCTATCCACACCGGCGGCTATGAACGATGAATTGAAGCACGAGGCCGTTGCCGCACTGACCATGCTTGGGTTTGCCTCCGGCCCATCCGCAAAGGTTGTGGACAAAATACTGTCGGCACAACCGACTTCGACCGTTGAACAAGTGATAAAAATGGCCCTGAAGATGCTGTAAAACGAGCCTACTACATGCAAAGAAAAGCAGAATCCGGATTTTTATTGAAAAAATATCTATACATATTGTCAGGTTGCTTCTGTTACATTTTCACAAACGGAACGGAGCTTCGTGCACAGGAAATCGAAACTTCGGAATACGAAGCCGTCGCCGACGCACCGCCGACGCGCGTCAGGCAGCTAAGACAAGACACATACGAAGATCTGGACCTGGCCTATCCTTTCGACCTGCGCAATCCGGAAAACATCACCACCGAAGTGGAATACGACCCGGCCACAGGCTACTATATCATCCACACCCGCATAGGAGACACGGACATTGCCACGCCGTTCATGATGACCGAAAGCGAATACAGAGAATATGCGGCCCGCAAAGCCATTCAGGATTATTGGAAAGAAAAAAACAATACCGGCGAGCGGAACAACGAAGAAAAGTTCAGCATTACGGACATGAAGTTCGACATAGGCGAAGCCGACAAGATATTCGGTCCGGGCGGCGTGCGCCTGAAAACACAAGGGTCGGCAGAACTGCAATTCGGATTCAACCACAGTTACATTAACAATCCGTCGCTGACCGAGAAATCCAGAACCAACAACGTGTTCGACTTTGACGAAAAACTACAGCTCAGCGTGAACGGCAAAGTGGGTGAAAAGGTGACTTTCAACATGAACTACAACACCGAAGCCTCGTTCGACTTCGACCAGCAGGCCGTGAAGCTTACCTATCAAGGCCAGGAAGATGACATTATCCAGAGCATCGAGGCGGGCAATGTAAGCATGACACTGAACAGTTCGCTCATTACCGGAAGCCAGGCCTTGTTTGGTATCAAAACAGACTTGCAGTTCGGAAAAATGAAAGTACAGGCCATTGTCACCCAACAAAATTCCGAAAGCCAGACAGTCAGCTCCAAAGGCGGTACACAGACCATCGAATACGAAATCACCGCCGACAGCTACGATGAAAACCGCCACTTCTTTCTGGGGCACTATTTCAGAGACACGTACGAGAGTGCCATGAGCAAACTCCCGCATGTTATTTCGGGAATCACCATACAGCGTATCGAAGTATGGGTAACTAACAAGCGCGGCGACTACGACAATGCACGCAACATTGTCGGTTTCATGGACTTGGGCGAATCGACACACCTTGACAACAACTACTGGATACCGGACGCAAGCAGCACACTGCCCAGAAACAAGGCAAATTCGCTCTACAACGAAGTAATCAACTTGGCGAACATACGCGACATACAGCAGACAAACAGTGTGCTGGCCGCACAATATGCCGGGAACGACATAAATGGCGGCGAAGATTACGAAAAAATCGAGAGCGCACGCCTGCTTTCGTCTTCGGAATACACACTGAACACCTCTCTGGGTATCCTGTCGCTAAACACAGCCCTCAACACAGACGAAGTGCTCGCCGTTGCATACGAATACACCTACGCCGGCCAGACATACCAAGTCGGCGAATTTTCGACAGATGGCATTGAAGCTCCGAATACACTGGTCACAAAACTGTTGAAAAGCACGACACAAGATCCGGCACTGGCTTCCTGGGACTTGATGATGAAAAACGTCTACTCACTCGGTGCCTCACAAATGCAGTCGGACGATTTTGAACTGTACATCATGTACAGGAACGATTCTGTCGGCACTGACCTGCAATACATATCCGAAGGTGACATACAGAACAAAACCTTGCTGAAAGTAATGAATCTGGACCGGTTAGACAGCAAGCAAAACACCAATCCGGACGGCAACTTCGATTACATAGAAGGCTATACCGCCCTGTCCAGTACCGGACGCATTTTTTTTCCCGTGCTGGAACCGTTCGGCTCCCACTTGCGCCAAGCCATCAACAACGATGTCATTGCCGACAAATACGTGTACCAGGAACTGTATGACTCCACCTTGGTGGTTGCGCAGGAATACAGCGAGAAAAACAAGTTTGTCATAACAGGGCAATACAAAGGTTCGGCTGCCAACGTGATTAGTCTGAACGCGATGAATGTGCCGCGCGGCTCAGTCACCGTAACTGCAGGCGGCGCAACACTGACCGAAAACATCGATTATACGGTTGATTATCTGATGGGAACGGTCAAAATCCTGAACCAGTCCATTCTGGATTCAAATACGGATGTAAGCGTTACACTGGAAAACCAGTCGCTGTACAGCATACAGCGGAAATCGCTCTTCGGCACTCACGTAGACTACGAATTCAACGAAGATCTGGTGGTCGGCGGAACCATTATGCACTTGTCAGAAAGGCCGCTCACCACAAAAGTAAATACCGGAAGCGAGCCTTTGGCCAACACCATTTGGGGGCTTAACGCATCGTGGAAAACCGAATCGCAGTGGCTCACAAACCTGATTGACAAACTGCCTTTCACAACCGCCACCGCACCTTCCACATTCTCCGTCAATGCCGAATTTGCACAACTGATTCCCGGACACACCAACGAAGTGACCGAAGCCGGTCTGGCCTATATCGACGACTTTGAGTCGGCAGAGACAA
The DNA here is from genome assembly GCA_964449415.1 of uncultured Paludibacteraceae bacterium. Lineage (GTDB taxonomy): Bacteria > Bacteroidota > Bacteroidia > Bacteroidales > Paludibacteraceae > CALUNA01. The sequence goes on from CAYUYS010000001.1 coordinate 28,309, forward strand.
ACATAGACCTGCACTATTTTAACTACTGGAAATTGTCAAGCACGCCAAGCATGTTTGCGGAATCCTCGCTCAGCAACAACGTGGATTACGGAAAAAACAGGGCCTTGCTTTCCTGGTATACCATAGACCAGATTCTGAATGTACCGCAAACCGGCACTCCTTCCCATCTGGCCAGCGACAAGGATGCCCTTTCCGACCATCGCGTGCGTGTTGTAAAAGTCAAGGAAGTGTATCCGGAAAAGCAAACGCTTAGCACCGAAGTTTCCCGCCTGAACATCCTGAACCTGTCTTATTATCCAACCGAACGCGGCCCGTACAATCTGGACAGCGACGGCATGAACACCGATGGAACTTTGAGCAATCCGGCCGACCGCTGGGGAGGAATCATGCGCAAACTCGACGTGACTGATTTTGAAACATCCAACATCGAATACATCGAGTTCTGGCTCATGGACCCGGCATTGACCAACCCAAGTTCCACCTATCAAGGCGGTTATCTGTATTTCAATCTGGGAGATATCAGCGAAGACATATTGAAAGACGGAAAGAAGTCGTTTGAGCACGGATTGCCCACCGACGGCTCCACCGACGGCACAACATCGACCGCTTGGGGACGCGTTCCGAGCACCCAATCGTCCGTGACGGCATTCAGCACCGAAACAGGCGCCAGAGCCGCCCAAGACGTCGGTCTGGATGGCTTGAGCACCGAAGATGAATTTCTGTTTATGGACTCGAACGGCAACATGCCATACCAAAACTATGTGGATGCCGTCAGTGCCAAAATAGATGCCGCCACACGCGCCAGATGGTTGGAAGATCCGTTTTCGCCCCTCAACGACCCGGCCGGCGACAACTATCATTTTTACCGCGGCACCGACTATGACAACGAAGAAAAAAGCATTACCGAACGCTACAAATACTACAACAATACGGAAGGGAACTCACCGGAATCGGACAGCGATGAAAGCTACAGTACGGCAGCTACCTTGACACCCGATATTGAAGACATTAACAGCGACAACACCCTGAACGAATACGAAAAATATTACCAGTACAGAATCCGGATTGCGCCTGATGCCATGGTAGTTGGCTCCAACTACATAACCAATAAAATAACGTCGAGTGTGCAGCTTGAAAACGGAAATACCGTTGACGTAGACTGGTATCAGTTCAAAATCCCTCTCAGCGAATACGACGACCGTGTGGGCAGCATCCGCAACTTCAAGAGCGTGCGTTTCTTCCGGCTGTTCCTGACCGGCTTTACGGAAGAGACACATTTGCGCTTTGCCACGCTCGACCTTGTGCGCGGCGAATGGCGCAGCTATACAAAAACACTGTACGACACCGACAATCCGCCCATTTCGGAAGGTTCGTTGGATGTGCAAACCGTTAACATTGAAGAAGATTCGCGCAAAGAACCGGTAAATTACCTCTTGCCTCCGGGAATCACCCGCCAGACAGACCCGGGACAAGTGCAACTGATCGAACAAAACGAACAAGCCCTGGCACTGTGCGTTACCAATCTTGCTCCCGGCGATGCACGTGCCGTATACAAAAGCACTTCGTACGACATGCGTTACTACAAACGCCTGCAAATGTTCGTCCATGCAGAAGAAATGCTCGATGACCCCAACGGTCTGGACGATTATCAGCTGACTTGTTTCATCCGATTGGGTTCCGACATGGTGAACAACTATTATGAATATGAAATTCCGCTGGTATTGACGCCCGCCGGCCTGTATTCGGACACCGACGCAAACCGTCTCATCGTATGGCCGGAAAACAACATGTTCGATTTTTCATTGGACGTACTGACCGATGCCAAACAGAAACGGAACGCAGCCAAACGAAGCGGAACGCCAAACGTAGCCAACAATATTGCCTATTCCGTTTACGACGAAGACAAACCGCTCAACAAAATCACCGTCATGGGAAATCCGACATTGGGAGAGGTGGAGAATATCATGATTGGTATCCGGAATACGAGCAGCGAGATCAAGTCCGGCGAAATCTGGGTGAATGAACTGCGCATGAGCGAATACGACGAAGAAGGCGGTTGGGCAGCCATGGCAAACGCCGCATTGAGCCTTTCGGACATCGGACAATTCAACATAGCCGGAAGAATAGAAACAGCCGGTTACGGAAGCATTGAAAGCAACGTACAAGACCGTAACATGGAAGACTTGTACCAACTCAGCATGTCAGGCGCATTGGAAGCCGGCCGACTGTTTCCCGAAAAAGCAAAACTGCAGATTCCGCTCTATTTTTCCTATACAAACGAAACACAGTCACCCAAATACGACCCGCTGGACACAGACGTAGAATTGCAAGACGTTCTGGACCTGTATGACACCAAACAGGAAAGAGATTCCATATTAAGCATGTCACGCACCGTGTCCACCAGCCGCAACTTCACGGTTTCGAATGCCAAAGTCAATATCAAAAGCAAAAACCCGCAGTTCTACGACCCGGCCAACTTCACGTTCACTTACGCACATTCCGAACAAAACGAACACACGCCGGAAATAGAAAAAGACTTGGTGAAAACCCAACGGGGAGCCATCAGTTACGCACATACCTTCTCCGCAAAACCATGGGAACCTTTCAAAGACAGCAAAACACTGGACAAACCGGCATTCAAGATCATAAAAGATTTCAATATCTATTACTTGCCACAAAGTTGGGCGTTCAATACGGAAATGACACGCACCTTCACACAGACCGTATTGCGCGACCTGACAGGAACCGGCACCACGGACGACGACCTGATATTTGCCAAGGATTTCATGTGGAACCGTGACTTCAGCATTGTATACGATCTGACCAAATCCATCAAGCTAAGCCTGCAAACAGCCATGAATTCCAACATAGAAGAGTCCTATTACACACCCGAAATCGGACAAGAATATTACGAAGCATGGCGCGATACCGTGTTGGCAAGCATAGCCAAGTTAGGAACGCCATACGCATACCAACAGGTATTCTCGGCCTCGTGGGCGCTGCCTATCAACAAGTTGCCGGCATTAGACTGGATTACGGCCAACGCAACCTACAACTCCAATTACACCTGGAACCAGACGGCCGAGCTGGATGGCGTAAACATTGGCAATGTCATCTCAAGCATGGGCGCATGGCAAGTAGACGGCGCACTCAATTTTGAAAGCCTGTACAACAAATCCAAATACCTGAAATTTGTCAACCAACGCTATTCCGGCAAGTCTACGCAAACCAGACGCTTCACCCCAAAAACATTCACACAGACCATAACGGCAGCCGCCGGCGAACCAACCGTGATAAACCACCGGCTGAATGCCGAAAAAATAAACGTTACCGCCGTAGATAAAGACGGACGCAACGTGAAAATAAGGTACAAGACAACAGACAACAATGCCATACGGCTTAAATCGGCGGCAAGCATGGACAGCGTGCGGCTGACCATAGTAAGCCAAGACCCAAACCAACGAACCATACCACAGCAGATAGGCGACCTGACCAGCTATTTCCTGATGATGATACGCAAAGTATCCGTCACCTATCGGGAAACAAACAGCCTGACCATAAACGGATTCTATTACGAACCGACATTCATGGGGCAGAAACGGGAAAGCGGCCTGTATGCACCCGGCTACGCCTTCGCGTTCGGATTCATCGAAAACGACTTTATGGACAAAGCACGCAGCAAAGGCTGGCTGTACATAAATGACAGCATTTCCAACCCATCCACAGCAGCCTACACATCCGACTTTGACATAAAGGTAACGGCAGAACCCATACCCGGTCTGAAAATAAATCTGGCCGGCAAACGGTATGTAGCCAACAGCTCCAGCATCCAGATGCTGGAAGATGGCAAAACGGAAACCTTTACCGGAAGCTACAATATCACGCAAATTGCCTTGGGAACGGCTTTCAAACGCTTGGGAACTGCATCCGCCAATTATGCCTCCGAAACATACGACCTCTTCCTGAGCTATCGGGATATCATAGCCGGACGTCTGCAAACCATGTACAACAACACACGGTATCCGAACAGTGGATTCATTCAGGAAACAAACCAACAGCTTGCCGGACAGGAATACGATGCAAGCCTGGGAACCGTCTCCACAACTTCGGCCGATGTGCTCATTCCGGCATTTATAGCCGCATACACCGGAAAAGACATCAACAAAATAAGCGTAAGCCCATTTATGAGCCTGTGGCAAATACTGCCTAACTGGACTTTGTCTTACGACGGCTTGGGAAAACTTCCGTGGCTGAGGGACAATTTCAAGTCAGTCAGTCTTACGCACGGGTATACATGTAAATACACCATCGGAAGCTACACGTCATACTCCAGCTGGGTTGCGGCAGAAGGTAACTCGGACGGTCTGGGATTCGTACAAGATGTACAAACCGACAACCCGATTCCATCTTCCGCATACGACATATCCAGTGTTTCGCTGACAGAACAGTTCAGCCCGCTGATAGGCATAAGTGTGGCTATGAAAAACAGCATGACTGCCAAAGTGGAGTATCGCAAACAACGCAACCTGACACTGAATGTATCAAGCACACAACTGATAGAAAGCCGGACCGACGAATTTGTGATTGGCGGCGGCTACACCATCAAAGACTTCGATGTCATACTCAAGTTGAACTCAAACAAACAGCAACGCGTCAGCAACGACCTCAATCTGACGGTGGATTTGTCGTATAAAGACATAAAATCGTTGTTGCGCAAAATAGAGGAAGGACTGACACAAGCATCAAGCGGCAACAAGGTCTTTGCCATCAACGCGACAGCCGAGTACGTGTTCAGCTCCAGAGTCAACATCAAACTGTATTTCGAACACGAGGGCACAACACCGCTGATTTCAACATCCTACCCGGTGACAAGCACCGACTTCGGAGTCAGCTTCAAATTTATGCTGACACAATAGGAGCAACAATGCACCGCAAGCAATGGGAATCCGTTCATAAACTATTCAATAATAAGGTATGAAAAAACTGCTACTACTTTCCGCACTGTGCTGCACCATGGTGCTGGACGCGCAAATCTACGAACCCATCACCTGGCAATTCAGCCACAAGACGATTTCCGATACAAAAGGAGAGATTCTGATCAAAGCCATAATAGATGACGGCTGGCACTTGTACAGCATGGATTTGCCGGAAGGCGGCCCCAAACCCACCAACATCGTTTTTGACAAGGTGGAAAACGCCACGCTGACCGGCAGCATATTCTCGAACTCCCCCATCGTTGAAGAGTACGATGCCAACTTTGACATGAACCTGCGCTGGTACAACAACGAAGTTACCTTCGTTCAGCCTATAAGCTATGCGGATGCCAATGCCGTATATATCAGCGGCTACGTGGAATACATGGTCTGCAACGACAAGACTTGTCTGCCGCCGACCGAAGAAACATTCCGCATCGGCAAAAGCACCGATGCAACAAAAAGCGCCGCAGAAACGGCATTTGACGTTCTGCCTTTCGACTCCGGCTTCCAAGCCGATTACTGGAAACCGGTCGTACAAGAACTGCAAAGCTACGGAGCCGGCACGGACACTGCCGATTACGCGTTCTGGTGGATATTCCTGACGGGTTTTGTGAGCGGACTGCTGGCCTTGCTAACGCCGTGTGTATGGCCCATTATTCCCATGACAGTAAGTTTCTTTTTGAAACGCGCAGACAACAAGGCGCGCGGCAAACGCGATGCCATACTCTATGGCGTATCCATTGTCGTCATTTATTTGGTGCTGGGCATCCTGATTACGGTTATTTTCGGTGCCAGTGCGCTGAACAGCCTGTCAACCAATGCCTTCTTCAACCTGTTTTTCTTTGCCTTGCTGGTGGTTTTCGCCATCTCGTTCTTTGGCGCATTTGACATAACTCTGCCCTCAAAATGGTCTACCGCCATCGACAGCAAAGCGGAAAAAACATCCGGCTTGCTGAGCATATTCCTCATGGCATTCACATTGGTGTTGGTATCTTTTTCGTGTACCGGCCCCATCATTGGTTTTCTGCTGGTGGAAATAGCCGCACAAAGTCTGCTTGCACCGGCCATAGGCATGCTGGGCTTTGCCATGGCACTGGCCATCCCCTTCAGCCTGTTTGCTTTCTTCCCAACTTTGCTGAAATCCTTGCCCAAATCGGGAGGCTGGCTGAATGTCGTGAAAGTGGTTCTGGCCTTCATCGAACTGGCCTTTGCACTGAAATTCCTTTCGGTGGCCGACCTGGCATACGGCTGGCACATACTCGACCGCGAAGTGTTCCTTTCCCTCTGGATTATCCTGTTCTTCCTGCTGGGCCTCTACCTGTTGGGAAAGCTCCGTTTCAAACACGATTCCGAAACATCGCATGTTTCCGTGCCGCGCTTGTTCCTGGCCATTCTCTCGCTGGCGTTTTCCATCTATATGCTGCCCGGCCTGTTTGGTGCGCCGCTGAAAGCCATCAGTGCCTTCACGCCCCCCTTGTACACACAGGAATTCAACCTGTACGACAACGAAGTAAAGGCCCTGTTCACCGACTACGATGAAGGCATGGACTATGCCGCCCGCAACGGCAAAAATGTGATTGTCGATTTCTCCGGATACGGATGCGTCAACTGCCGCAAGATGGAAGCGACCGTGTGGACCGACCCGACCGTAAAAAACATACTCGAAAAAGACTTCGTGCTGATTACACTGTACGTGGACGACAAAACGCCGCTGAAAGAACCCTTTGCCGTGACTGAAAACGGGAAAACACGCATGCTGAAAACCATAGGCGACAAATGGAGCTACCTGCAACGCAGCAAATTCGGCGCAAATGCCCAGCCTTTCTACGTCATGCTCGACAGCGCAGGAGAACCACTGGCCGGCAGCTATACGTTCGACGAGAATCCGGCCAACTTCGTCCAATGGTTGCGGCAATAAGGCCGTCACGGCAGAACGGCAAGGCGGAAAATGTTGCACAAGGCATAAGATTTTCGTACCTTCGCGGCCGTTTTCGGATAAAAACAACTACATAACACAAAACAAGCTTTGAACTATGGCTTCACAAGAAGAGGTTTTCAAAAAACTGGTAGCACATTGCAAGGAATACGGCTTCGTATTTCCTTCAAGCGAAATTTACGATGGTCTGGGTGCCGTTTACGATTACGGACAAAACGGCGTGGAACTGAAAAACAACATAAAGAAATACTGGTGGGATTCCATGATTCTGCTGCACGAAAACATAGTCGGCATCGATGCCGCCATATTCATGCACCCCACCACGTGGAAGGCATCCGGACACGTAGACGCATTCAACGACCCCCTTATCGACAACCGGGACAGCAAGAAACGCTACCGCGCCGACGTGCTGATAGAAGAGCAACTGGCCAAATACGATGAGAAAATAAACAAGGAAGTAGACAAGGCCGCCAAGAAATTCGGCGACAGCTTTGACGCGGAACTGTACAAAAGCACCAACCCGCGTGTGCAGGAACACATCGCCAAACGCAATGCCCTGCACGAACGCTTTGCCAAAGCGCTCAATGAGAATGACCTGACCGAATTGAAGAACATCATTCTGGACGAGGGGATTGTCTGCCCCGTCAGCGGCACGCGAAACTGGACGGATGTCCGCCAGTTCAACCTCATGTTTTCCACCGAAATGGGCTCCACCGCCGATGGTGCCCTGAAGGTTTTCCTCCGCCCGGAAACGGCCCAAGGTATCTTTGTCAACTTCCTGAACGTACAGAAAACCGGACGCATGAAAGTTCCTTTCGGGATAGCACAAATCGGGAAGGCGTTCCGAAACGAAATCGTTGCCCGCCAGTTCATTTTCCGCATGCGCGAGTTCGAACAGATGGAAATGCAATTCTTCGTGCGCCCCGGCGAAGAACTGCAATGGTTTGAACACTGGAAACAATTCCGCCTGAAATGGCACAAGGCACTGGGACTCGGCGATCACAAATACCGTTTCCACGACCACGACAAACTGGCACACTACGCCAATGCGGCCACCGACATTGAGTTTGAAATGCCCTTCGGTTTCAAGGAAGTGGAAGGCATACACAGCCGCACCGACTTTGACCTGGGCCAGCACGCCCGGTACAGCGGCAAGAAAATCGAATACTTCGATCCGGAGCTGAACAAAAGCTACACGCCCTATGTTATCGAAACCTCCATTGGCGTAGACCGCATGTTCCTTTCCATTATGTCGGCCGCCTACACGGAAGAAACCCTGGAAGGCGGCGAGAGCCGCGTGGTGCTGAAGCTGCCCGCCGTGCTCGCACCCGTAAAGGCCTGCATCATGCCGTTGGTAAGAAAAGACGGACTTCCGGAAAAGGCACGCGAAATAATGAACCTGCTCAAGTTCGACTTCAAGTGCGCCTACGACGAAAAGGATTCCATAGGGAAACGTTACCGCCGGCAAGATGCCATCGGCACGCCCTTCTGCGTGACCATTGACCACGAAACACTGAACGACAATTGCGTCACCGTGCGCCACAGAGACACCATGCTGCAGGAACGTGTCGGCATAGACAAACTGCACGCCATGCTTGCCGACGAAGTGAACATGAAAAAACTGTTTAAGCAAATCGTCGGAGAATAACGAAGCCGGGATGTTAAAATACGTGTTTTTTGAAAGGAGATGTGTGTTTCTTTGGCTTTTTATGCGTACATTTGTCGTCGCTTTGACTTATCACCAATCAACTGCTAATAAACTTGTAACTATCATGAAAAGGAAAATGAAAACTTTGATTCTTGCCGGTTTTGCAGCTATGGCACTGGCGCTTTCGTCTTGTGAAAAAACCTCTACACTTGTGTACACCTACACAGTTACCAGTGAATTCTCACTGGAACTGACGACTCTCGCAGCTATCCAAGCGTATATAAACTCGGTGGTAAGCTTGGAGTATCCGTTTACCATCACCGCCTCGTCGGAAAGCGAAGCCGATTCGTACGCATCTGAATCATTCTACGACAACTATGTGGATGCCATTGACGATACGGAAATGAATACCTTGTTGGCCAACGATGCAAACGATAATGCCTATTACACCGTGATGCTTATGGCCGTTTCGAACGGACGTTCGCAAGACATAGGCTCAAAAACCTGGCCCATAGAACACAAAAAGGTTGTCGTTATCCGCTCCGGAGATGCAAAAGCCCCGTAAGTGGCGACTGCCCAATTTGAGATACCGAATGGCCTGCCGAAGCACAACCTTCGAGCAGGCTGTTTTTTTCATGCGTTTTGGCGGAAAAAGGGAAATAGGGATAGTGGCAAACCTTGAAGATACGGAGAAAATACGTACCTTTGCCCGCCGATGGACGATTTACTTTTTCAGAGTTTTGGTAGCGGGAGCAGCGGCAATTGCTATTTTGTCGGGACAGCAACACGGGGAATCCTGATTGACGCGGGTATCGGTGTGCGCACCATACGCAAGCATTTACGCAATATGGGGCTCGACTTCCACAACATCCGGGGCATATTTGTCACACACGACCACGCCGACCACATACGCGCAGTAGGCTCGTTGGGCGAACGCTATCACATTCCGGTCTATACCACCCCCGAAATACATGTGGGCATAAACCGGAACTATGGCGTAACGGAAAAGCTGAAGACCTGCCAACGCTACGTGGAAAAGAACGTGCCCTTCCGGCTGGCCGAGTTCCGCATCACGCCCTTCCCGCTGTCGCACGATTCGACCGACTGCGTGGGCTATTTCATCAAATACAACGACAAGACCATCACCTTTGCCACCGATCTGGGCACGACCAACGAACATCTGGCGCGTTTCATACAGCAAAGCAACCACCTCGTGTTTGAAGCAAACTACGATGTGGACATGCTGCTGCACGGCTCCTATCCCGAATACCTGAAGACACGCATCCTGTCGGACACCGGCCACTTGAGCAACGACGACTGTGGCATCTTCCTGGCCCGAAACTACCACAAGGAGCTGAAAAACATATTCCTGTGCCACCTGAGCAAGGAAAACAACACGCCCCGGCTGGCATACGACACCGTAAGCCAATACCTGGAACAGGCGGGCATTAGGGTAGGCACAGATGTGGCCTTGCAGCCACTGAGCCGCACCACGCCCTCCGAACTGTACAAACTATAAAACTTCCCGCGTATGAAATTAGTCATTATCCCGACCTACAACGAAAAGGAAAACATTGAAAACATTATCCGTGCGGTGTTCGACCTGCCGGGCGATTTTCACATTCTGGTCATTGACGATAATTCGCCGGATGCCACCGCCACCATTGTCAAACGCTTGCAGGAAACCTTTCCCGCAAGGCTGCATCTGATAGAACGCGCCGGCAAGCTGGGACTGGGCACTGCCTACATAACCGGCTTCAAATGGGGCATTGCACAGGGATACGACTATTTCTTCGAAATGGATGCCGACTTTTCGCACAACCCGGCCGACTTGCCCAAACTCTACGAGGCCTGCGCCACCCAAGGCGCGGACCTGGCCATCGGCTCGCGCTACGTGAGCGGCGTCAATGTGGTGAACTGGCCGATGGGGCGCGTGCTGATGTCCTACTTTGCCAGCAAATACGTGCGTTGCATACTCGGCATCAACATAACCGACACGACGGCCGGATTTGTATGCTACCGCCGGCAGGTGTTGGAAACCATCGAATTAGACAAAATCAGGTTCAAAGGCTATGCCTTCCAGATAGAAATGAAATTCACCGCCACCCAATGCGGCTTCAAGGTGCGGGAAGTACCCATTATTTTCATCAACCGCGAACTGGGCACCTCCAAGATGAACGGCGGCATAATCAACGAAGCCGTGTGGGGCGTGATACGCCTGAAAATCCAAAGCTGGTTCCGCAAATACCCGCAAAAGCCATGTTGATCTACAACGCCACCATTATCAACGAAAACCGACGCTTCGTGGGGAGTGTGGAGATAGAAGGGCAGCGCATCGGACACATACACGAAGGGCCGGCCGCTGCCGACCGGATAGCCAGGCACCCGGACAGCCTCGATGCACAGGGCCTGTGGCTGTTGCCCGGCGCTATCGACGACCAGGTACACTTCCGCGAACCGGGCCTGACGCACAAGGCGGACATATACACGGAAAGCCGTGCGGCCGTGGCCGGCGGCGTAACGTCGTTTATGGACATGCCCAACACCCTGCCACAAACCACCACCCAAGCATTGCTGGAAGAGAAATACGCGCTCGGCGCGGAGAAATCCATCGCCAACTACAGCTTCTACATGGGTGCCACCAACGACAACTTAGCCGAACTGAAAAAGACCGACCCGCGCACCGTGTGCGGCGTGAAGGTGTTCATGGGCGCATCCACGGGCAACATGCTGGTGGACGACGCGCGGGCATTGGAGCGGATATTTGCCGAAGTGCCCCTCCTCATAGCCACCCACAACGAAGACGAGGCCACCATACAGGCCAACAAGGCCAAATGCCTGGCCCGGTGGGGAAATGACCTGCCCATAGCCTGCCACCCCCTCATCCGCGACGCGGAAGCCTGTTACAAATCGTCGGCAAAGGCCGTAGAACTGGCGCACAAACACAACACACGGCTGCACATCCTGCATCTTTCCACCGAAAAAGAACTCCACCTCTTCGACGCCGGGCCGCCGGCCGACAAGCAAGTGACCGCCGAAGTGTGCGTGCATCACTTGTGGTTTTCCGACCAAGACTACGCCACGTACGGCTCCCGGATCAAGTGGAACCCGGCCATCAAGCGTCGGGCCGACCGCGATGCCCTGCGCACCGCCCTCAACGAAGGCCGCATAGATGTCGTGGCCACCGACCACGCCCCGCACCTCCTATCCGAAAAGGCGGGTTCGTGCCTCCGGGCCGCCTCCGGCGGGCCCATGGTGCAGCACTCGTTAGTGGCCATGCTGGAGCTGGCGGCACAAGGCTGCTTCACGCCCGAAAAAGTGGTGGAAAAAATGTGCCACGCACCGGCCGAACTGTTTCGCATCCGCCACCGCGGCTACATACGCGAAGGCTATTACGCCGACCTTGTGCTGCTCAACCCCAACGAGCCTTGGGAAGTGAAGCCCGGCAACCTGCTGAGCAAATGCGGCTGGTCGCCCATGGAGGGGCAGACCTTCCGGCACAAGGTAGCCAAAACCTGGGTCAACGGCCGTATCGTGTATGACAACGGCCGCATAGTAGAAGGCAGTCGCGGCCGGCGGCTCCTGTTCGACCGCTGACGGCCCCTCGCCCCGCATACCCGACAAAGACCTTACCTGCGCTATC
>CAYUYS010000002.1:0-32264 GCA_964449415.1 uncultured Paludibacteraceae bacterium
GATGGTGCTTCTCCGGCAGGATAGGAAGAAATTTTGACGCGAGCAGGCGGCATTGGCATAGATTATTACAAACGCATGAAGAAGTAGACCAACACGCTTGTTCAATAAATCAACACACCGGCAACACCGGCCAATACGATAAGCAGAATAGGGTGTATGTTCAAAAACAAAGTTCCCACAAAAACACCGGCGAACAACAGAATACTTTTGTAGTCAATAAAATTTTCCTTGTTCATCAGCAACAAGGCAGCAGCTGCAATCAGCCCCACCACCGCCGGACGCAACCCGCGAAAAGCTGCTTCTATGTATTTGTTGTCACGCAGTTTAATGTACAACTTGCACAAGCAAAGCATGATGATAAACGAAGGCAAAACAATGGCAAATGTAGCCACAATTGCTCCCAAAACACCGCCGGATGCCGTATAACCCACGTATGTTGCGCTGTTTATGCCTATCGGACCCGGAGTCATTTGCGAAATGGCTATGATGTCCGTAAACTCCTGTGATGTCATCCAATCGTAACGGTCTATCTCGTGCTGAATAAGCGAAATAATGGCATAACCTCCGCCGAAACCAAACAGACCTATTTTGAAAAACGCTATGAAAAGCTGAAGATAAACCATGTTACTTTTCAATTTTCGCCTTCTTTTGTTTCAAAGGAAAATACAATGTAGCAATGCCACCAACAATGGCCAAACCAATAATCAATACCGGCGAAACATTGCACAACCAAATCAACAAGGCAATAGCCACAGGAATTATAACCGTTTTCCATGTTATATTGGCCGACTTGGACATTTTCCACAGTGGAGCAACTATCAACGCAACCACAGCCGGACGTATGCCTTTAAACATCCGTTCTATGAACTGATTATCGCTAAATTCCGTGAAAAATGCCGCCAATACCAGAATAATCAAAAAAGACGGCAATGCACAACCAAGCGAAGTAACTATACTACCTTTTATTCCTTTCAACTTGTAACCTACAAAAACAGATGTGTTGATGGCCATAACGCCCGGCACGGACTGCGCTATGGCAAGCATGTCAATAAATTCCTGCGTCGGAATCCATTTTTTTTTATCTACAATTTCGCGTTGAATAAGTGGAATCATGGCATAGCCACCGCCTATGGTAAAAGCACCTATCTTGAAAAAGGTCATGAAAAGCTGCCAATACATGGATTTTATTTATTGAGCAAATTCTCTATTTTGGCGGATAGTTTGTCAAACGGAACATCGCGCTCCAATACATCTCCATTTTTGTCTATAAGAAACGTTGTCGGAATTTTTTGCACGTTGTACGATACAAAGCAAGGTTCGTAAATACCGTTTCCGCGAACGCATATCCAAGGCAAATTTTCCACTGAATTTTCCCAAAGCAGTTTGTTTCTGTCAGCCGAAACCTGGTAAATTTCAAAACCGCGCGGGGCGAATTTGTTGTACAGTTCGCGCAGTTCAAATGTGTAAGCAACACTATTTTCCAATTCATAAGCAGAAAAATCGAGCAAAACTACCAGACCTTTCAAATCGGACAATTTACGCAGATTGCCAAATTGATTGGGCAGCTCTATGTCTATTGTCGCCGATTCCGCATTGTCAATCATGACCCGCAACGCAGCCTCATTCTGCAACTGGCGTTCGGCACGTATGGCCTCCATTACAAGATTATACAAATTGATACTACGCTCATACTTAGGCATAAATGTGTGGAAAGTAGTTGCCACCGCCGAATAACAAGTTCTGTCCTCCTTGCTGTAAGGCGAAAACATTAAATATCCTTCCATTTGCTGAAACAGCGCATAATAAGCGGCAATGGAACGCGGATTGGAAAGAATAAATTGCCGCGCCATTGCTTTGTGTTCATCAATTTTCACCAACAAGGTATCAAAACTCATTTCTTCGTTTGTCACACGATTATAATTTTTCTGCAATTCGGCAAGCGACATGCGCAGTTTGGTAATCTGTTCCGTATTTTCCGAACCCGTTATTTTTGCGGGAAACGAAAGACTGTCGGAAGAAGCCAAAATGGTGATATGTTCGCAGGAATCTATTGAAAAAACAAACTGTTGGTTTCCCATGCGCAAACGATACAAATCAGGATAATCGGGACGCGGTGCGCGAAACTTGAAATCGCCGTTTTTTTTAATCACAGCCGAATCCATGATCACGGTTTTCGTCAGTCCCAAATGCTCCAAATAAACGGTTTTATTTCCGGAATTTTCAATGGTGCCATCAATGGTAAATTTGTTTTTTCCGCAAGATGACAGCAAAATAAATACGCATGCAAAAAGGAAATACTTGATTTTCATTGGTATATATTCTTCTTAAAATTCGCTGTAAAGATAGATATTAAAAATGAAAGTAAACTACACAGCAAAAAGATTAATTGCCGACAAAGATTTTTTCAAATAAACACAAACGGGCGCAAAACTATCCACCAACTATCCGCTTGATTACGCGTAACCGGTGTGTGTACTGCCCGGTTTCCTCGCTTATAATTCCTTGTGAGTCAATTTGGTTGATTTTTACACGTCCCGAGCAATGCATAATTCGGTTACTGTCCAGCAAAATGCCTACGTGAATGATTTTCTTGTCTGCATTTTCAAAAAATGCCAAGTCGCCGGCTTTGGCTTCCGGCAAAAAATTCACCACTTTTCCGTGTTGCACTTGCATGGAAGCATCGCGCGGCAACCGGATGCCGAAAATGCCGAAAATGATTTGCGTAAAACCGGAACAGTCCATACCCAAGGCATTTTTTCCGCCCCACAAATAAGGCGTATTCAAATAGAAAAAAGCTATCCGCATCAAATTTTCCGTTGTAAATTCTAGGGTGGTTTCGACTGTGGAAGCGTCTATATTGAATTTGACACCCAACAGTTCAAACATTCCTGCATGGTAATTGGGCAAACGCGTACCGCCCGTCAACAAAATGGAAGTTTTGTTTTCCAAACTTACGGCCAACGAAACAGGAAAAGCCACAACTGCCTTGGGTGCGGACTGCAATTGCTCGAATTGCCTGTCACCCAATTGGGAAAGCATTTTTCTGTCCGCCCAGCCTTCATAACCGTCTGCATCCAACTTTATTTTTGTCCAACGTTCCGTTTGTTCCAACACAGTGGCCGTTTCAGCAAACAGCATTTGCGTAACCATTTCCGCGCTTTCAGCAGCTTCCGCCCTGAGCGGTACAACACTGTTCAATGTTATTACTTTCATAAAAAAACTTTTCTACAAGTTCAAATATCAATTATCTTTGTTGCAAAGCTACAAATAATTTACGTACATTTGCAACAAATTCAATTTATCATGAAGTTACAAATCACACAAGAGTATCTGAAAAACTTGACAAAAATAGGTTTGTTTGTTTGTATTGTTACAATCATTGTAAGGTTATATCCTTCCGAAGAATATTTTGAATATACTTTCGAGATAGGAAAACCTTGGAAATATGAACTTGTAACCGCTGAATTTGATTTTCCCATTTACAAAGATTCTGCACAACTGCGGCAGGAAAAGGATGAATTATTGAAAAACTATACGCCATTTTTCAATATAGACAACCGTATCGGCGAAAAACAAATACAAGAACTGATACTAAAAAACAAACAACAAAATGTACTGACACAAAATGATTTAAACTACCTCACAAAAAAACTCAGGAATATTTACAAGACAGGAATTTTATCCATCGAACAATACAACGAGCTGACCAACCGGAAAAGAAAAAAAATTTCCATAATAAACGAAAACAGAGTAACACATACGGCAAACATAACCAATTTGTATACTCCCAAAACAGCTTATGAAGAAATTTTGAAAAATGCTCCTTTTTCTGCGGAAAGTAATATCGAAGATATTAAACTCAATCATTTTTTGAAAAGTAATTTGACTTACGATTCAATAACATCCAACATTACACAACAGGATTTGCTGAAAAATATTTCGCAGACATCAGGCATTATACAAGCCGGAACACACATCATTGACAAAGGAGAAATCGTTACTCCGGAAACATACCGGATATTAAGTTCGCTGAAAATAGCCGTAGAAAAACAACAAAAACAAACCGGACAATCAGTGGTAGTTGTTATTGGAAAAATTCTGGTTGTTTCGTTGTTTATAGTATTGCTGGCTTTGTTTTTCTATTTGTTCAGGCCTCGAATTTTTGAGAATTTTTCAAACCTGCTGTTCATTACCTTGTTGATTTTGCTAATGGTTTCTTTAGCATCCGTAACGCTGAAGTATACCAAATTATCCATTTACATCGTGCCGTTTGCCTGGTTGCCTGTCATAATACGGGTTTTTTTCGATTCACGTACAGCCTTGTTTGCACATTTGGTTTCTACCATGATCATATCATTCATGGCACCAAATCCGTTTGAATTTGTTATTTTGCAGACAGCCATAGGCATGACGGCAGTTTCCACACTCAAAGACATGACACAACGAGCGCAATTGGCACAAACAGCTTTGTGGGTTTTTCTGATCTATTGCATTGGTTACGGAGCTTTTATGTTTATAAACGATGGAAACATTACAAAAATTTCGTGGCAACCTTTCGTGTATTTTGCATTGAGCAGCCTTATGTTGTTGTTTGCATACGGATTAATCTATGTTTTTGAGAAAATATTCAACCTTGTGTCGAGCATCACCTTGGTAGAACTAACCAACGTAAACAGCGATTTGATGATGCGTTTTGCCGAAGTGGCACCGGGAACTTTCCAGCATTCACTGCAAGTTTCCAATCTGGCAACAGAAGCTGCAAAAAAAATAAATGCAAACAGTCTTTTAGTGCGTACAGGCGCATTGTATCACGATATAGGGAAAATGAAAAACCCGCAAATGTTCACGGAAAACCAACAGGGAGGAAAAAATCCGCTCTTGGAAATGGATTTGGAAAAAGCGGCAGGAATAATTATAGGACATGTGGAAGAAGGAGTACGCATTGCACAAAAAAAAGGTCTGCCCGATACAATCATTAATTTCATACAGACACACCACGGAACCAGTAAAGTAAGGTATTTCTACAACACATTCATCAACAGAAATCCCGGAGTAACACCAAATGAGGCTGCTTTCACGTATCCCGGACCGCTACCAAATACAAAAGAAACTGCCATACTCATGATGGCTGATGTTGTAGAAGCCTGTTCACGCAGTCTGAAAGAGTATACGGAAGAAAGTATTGATAAAATGGTAGAAAACATGATCAACATGCAAATGTCTGAAGGCATGTACAAAAATACACCAATCACGTTCCATGATGTAGAAATTGTGAAAAGCGTTTTTAAGGAAAAAATCAAGAATATTTTCCATAACCGAATCACGTATCCGGAAATAAAAAAACAACCGGAAAATAAGTAACCGAAAAGGTTGAAAATAAATGAAATTAAAAAGGATGAAGAGTTGAATTTTTCTTCATCCTTTTATATTTTGCTTTATTTGCTTAATTCCAGCATTCGCAAAATAGGTTTTACAGCCCTTTCTCTTATTTTTTCATCTACATGAATTTCGTTGGATTCATTTTTCAGACAATCGTATAGCTTTTCGAGCGTATTCAAACGCATAAAATTGCATTCGTTACAGGCGCAAGTGCTGTCGTTTGGCGGAACAGGAACAAAGGTTTTAGAAGGATTGTTTTTGCGCATTTCATGCAAAATTCCGCTCTCGGTAGCTACTAAAAACTGATTGCACGCACTTTGTGTAGCAAAATTCAACAACGCTTGTGTAGAACCCACAACGTCAGCCAACTGTAAAACAACACTTTTACATTCGGGATGTGCCAGTATTTTTGCTTCCGGATATTCTTTTTTCAGTTGCAACAATTTTTCAACAGAAAATTGCTCGTGTACGTGGCAGGCCCCGTTCCACAGCAACATATTTCTGCCTGTAATGCTGTTTATGTAATTTCCGAGATTCCTGTCCGGTCCAAAAATTATTTTTTCATCCTTGTCAAAACTTTCCACTATAGCTTTTGCATTCGTGCTGGTTACTACCACATCCGTGCAGGCTTTTACGGCAGCGGAAGTATTCACATACGATATAACCGTATAACCCGGATGCTGTTTTACGAAAGACTCAAATTCATCGGCCGGACAACTGTCAGCCAAAGAACATCCTGCGTTCAAATCGGGAATCAACACTTTTTTGTCCGGACAAAGAATTTTGGCTGTTTCGCCCATAAAATGTACACCGCAAAGCACAATTATGTCCGCCTGTGTTTTCGCTGCCTTTTGTGCCAAAGCCAAACTGTCGCCTATCACATCGGCTATGTCTTGAATATCGGAATGCTGGTAGTAATGCGCCATGATGACAGCATTTTTTTCTTTCCGCAACCGGTTTATTTCAGAAATCAACGTTTGTTTATCCATACATGAATTGGTTTCAACTGACAAATTATATGTATATTCTTTTTTTCTAAAGAAAGATTATGCTGAATATTATTGTTTGTTGATAAGGTTGATAAATTTTGCCATGAAAATTTTGACAGGATAGTTATCAAGTTTGGCTATTTTTTTTCAACCGATACAAAAATCATTTGCTTTTGATAATCAATAAATGATGAACTTTATAAACGCGTTGTTGAAAGTCGCAAAGTTAAAAAAAAAAAGAATACGGCAACTGTTTGAGTTGTATAAAACCCGTTGAATTTTTCGAGTAAAATTGTGCTGCCGAAATTTGGATTTTCGAAGAAAAAATCTAAACGGATTCGCTGTCGGATTATGCAAATATAAATTTCATTTTTTACATCGAATTATCAACACGATTCAACAAGTGATTTGAACATTTTTCCGTTTTTGTGTTTCCTTATTTATTTGCATCTTTGTAGCGTAAGTTATTAATTTGAAATTTATGAAAACACTTTTTGAAAATGCTGTCAGAGCATCCCGTAGTTTGAATTTGATTGATAATTTTACCATTAACAAAGTGTTGATGAACTTGGCTGACGAGGCGGAAAGACAAGTGGATGTTATTTTGGAGGCGAATAAAAAAGATCTGGCTGTTATGGATAAGGAAAATCCTATGTATGACCGGTTGTTGCTCACTTCTGATCGCATTAAAAGCATTGCTTCTGACATTCGGAATGTAGCATCCTTGTCTTCTCCGTTGGACAGAAAATTAGAACAGCGTACGCTGCCGAACGGAATGGTATTGACCAAACGGAGCGTATCGTTTGGAGTGATAGGAATTGTTTACGAAGCGCGTCCGAATGTAACTTTCGATGTATTTTCGTTATGTCTGAAAGCCGGAAGTGCCTGTGTTCTGAAAGGTGGAACGGATGCGTACAATTCCAATCTGTGCATAGTGAATATAATTCAATCTGTGTTGGAAAAAGCAGGTTTGGATAAAAATATGGTAATTTTATTGCCGGCAGGCCGTGAAGCTACCACAGAATTGCTAAATGCAGTTGGTTATGTTGATCTGATTATTCCGCGTGGAGGTAAAGGGCTTATCAATTTTGTAAGGGAAAATTCCAAAGTTCCGGTCATAGAAACCGGTGCCGGAATTTGTCATACATATTTTGATGAGTTTGGTGATTTGGAAAAAGGAAAATTGATTGTAAATAATGCCAAAACACGGCGTGTGAGCGTATGTAATGCCTTGGATTGTCTGATAATTCATAAAAAACGCTTGTCGGATTTACCTGCTTTGTGTGCGCCTCTGGAAAAAAATGGTGTTTTGATTTATGCTGATGACAAATCGTATAACGAATTATCGGGAAAATATCCTGCAGAATTATTGCAACATGCTACTGAAGAAAGTTTCGGAACAGAGTTTCTTTCTTACAAAATGGCTGTAAAAACAGTGTCGGATGTTCACGAAGCAATTGAACATATTACGCGTTTTGGATCTAAGCATAGCGAATGTATCATAAGTGAGTCTCTGGAAAATATTGCTTTGTTTGACAAGATGGTTGATGCAGCCTGTGTTTACACAAACGTGTCAACAGCTTTTACGGATGGAGCGCAATTTGGTATGGGTGCAGAGATAGGCATTAGTACACAGAAAATGCATGCGCGTGGTCCTATGGCTCTGGCTGAATTAACTACATACAAGTGGTTTATAAAAGGAAACGGGCAAATAAGAAAACCTTGAAGTTATTTTGTTTTTACTTATTATCTTTGGAAAAATTTTAACTTGTTAGTCAAATATGTTGGTGAAAATATATGGTGCGGCAGTGCAAGGCATTAATGCAACCATTATTACGATAGAAGTTCATGTGGACAAGGGAATCAAATTTTCGTTGGTTGGATTGCCCGATAATGCCGTGAAAGAAAGCCACGAGCGCATTGCGTCGGCTTTGTCCGTCACGGGCTATCACATGCCGCGCAAGCAGATTGTCATCAATATGGCACCTGCCGACATACGCAAGGAAGGCTCTGCATACGACTTACCCTTGGCTATCGGCATTTTGGCGGCTGATGAAAGAATCCGCTGCGAAAATTTGGGCGACTATTTGATTATGGGTGAGTTGTCGCTCGATGGCAGCCTGCAACCTGTGAAAGGTGTGCTTCCTATTGCCATCAAGGCAAGAGAAGATAAATTCAAAGGATTTATATTACCTAAGCAGAATGCCCGCGAGGCAGCCGTGGTGAACAATCTGGATGTGTATGGCGTGGAAAATATCACAGATGTGATACGTTTCCTGAACGGTGAAATTCAGTTGGAAAAAACCGAAGTTGATACGCGTGCGGAATTTTATCGAAATGTGGCTGTTGCGGATATGGATTTTGCCGATGTGAAAGGTCAGGAAAATGTCAAACGGGCGTTGGAAGTTGCTGCTGCCGGCGGCCACAATATTATTATGATTGGCCCGCCCGGAGCCGGCAAATCCATGCTGGCGAAACGCTTACCTACAATTTTACCACCACTCACCCTGCATGAGGCATTGGAAACGACCAAAATACACTCGGTAGCCGGACAATTGGATGGACAAACATCTTTGATAGCCCAACGCCCGTTCCGAAGTCCGCACCACACCATCAGCGATGTGGCGTTGGTTGGTGGCGGTACGTTTCCGCAGCCGGGCGAAATCAGCTTGGCTCACAACGGTGTTCTGTTTTTGGACGAATTGCCGGAATATAAGCGGACTGTCCTTGAAGTGATGAGGCAGCCGCTCGAAGACAGGAGAATATGTATTTCGCGGGCAAAATTTACCGTGGAATACCCGGCAAGTTTCATGTTAGTAGCGGCCATGAATCCGTGTCCGTGCGGTTATTACAACCATCCTACTCATCCTTGCGTTTGTGCGCCCGGAGTTGTTCAAAAATATCTGAGCCGTATTTCAGGACCCTTGCTAGATCGTATTGACATACATATTGAAATAGTGCCTGTGCCTTTTGAAAAACTTTCGGAGGCTGCGTCGGCCGAGCCGAGTGTTGCCATCAGGGAACGTGTCATAAAAGCGCGAAAAGCGCAGGAAATGCGTTTTAAGGACATTCCAAATGTGTATTGCAACGCCCAAATGAGTTCCAAATTGTTGCGGACGTATGCAAATCCGGATAATGACGGTCTGGAATTGCTGAAAAATGCCATGCTGCGTCTGAATTTGTCTGCGCGTGCATACGACCGGATTTTGAAAGTGTCGCGTACCATTGCCGATTTGGATCATTCGGAAACTATCCGGTCACAGCATATTGCAGAAGCTATTAACTATCGCAATCTTGATCGTGAAGGTTGGGCCGGATGAAAAAAATCCGTATGCAATCAAAATAAAGCACACGGATTTTCCTTTTCCTTTTTTGTCAGAATGGCAAATTTTCTTCTTCCGGTTCGGAAGAATTTTCCGTTGTTGGTGTTGAGGCTTGAGCGGCTTCGTTCTCCTGACGTTTGCCTAACAATTCTATCCTTTCTGCCACAATTTCCGTTGCATAACGTTTCACACCGTCTTTTTCCCAGCTTCGTGTTTGTATTTTTCCCTCAATGTACAATTTTGTGCCTTTGCGTATGTATTTTTCCGCAAGTTCTGCTAAAGAGCGCCAAGCCACGATGGTGTGCCATTCCGTGCGTTCAGGCACTTGTGTGCCGTTTTGCATGGTAAATCCGCGTTCGGTTGTTGCCAATGTGAAGTTTGCTACTGCAACGTTTTTGTCCAAATAACGGACTTCCGGGTCGCGCCCAACGTTGCCTACTAAGATAACCTTGTTGACTGACATAATGGTGAAATTTAAGTGGAAATTGGCGGTAAATGTATGGATATTTTTTGAAAAGGAAAAATATGTGCAGAATTAATTTTCTTTGTTTTTGGAAAAATCGTATTTTTGAAGCCAAATTCTAACCTTAATCAAAAATCAAAAATAAACATGAGACTAATTATTGAACCGGATTATGCGAGTGTGTCCCAGTGGGCAGCTAATTATGTCGTAGCCAGTATTAACGAAGCAAAACCAACAGCAGAAAAACCGTTTATATTGGGTTTGCCGACCGGCTCTTCTCCGCTGGGTATGTATCGCCGTTTGATAGAACTGCATAAGCAAGGTGCCGTTTCTTTCAAACATGTGATTACTTTCAATATGGATGAATACGTCGATCTTCCCAAGGAACATCCGGAAAGCTATTATTCGTTTATGTGGAATAATTTCTTCAGCCATATCGATATTTTGCCGGAGAATGTGAATATTTTGAATGGCAATGCGCCCGATTTGGTAGCTGAATGCGCTCGTTACGAAGCCAAAATGAAAGAACTGGGCGGCGTGGATTTGTTTTTGGGCGGCATTGGTCCCGATGGCCATATTGCATTCAATGAGCCGGCCTCGTCGTTGACATCGCGCACACGCCAGAAAACGCTGACTACGGACACGCTGATTGCTAATTCTCGTTTTTTCGACAACGATGTAAACAAAGTGCCGAAAACGGCTCTCACAGTTGGTGTCGGAACGGTTTTGGATGCCAAAGAAGTGCTGATTATCGTGAACGGCCACAACAAGGCGCGCGCTTTACGCCACGCGGTGGAAGAACCGATCAACCACATGTGGACAATCAGTGCCCTGCAAATGCATCCGAAAGGAATTATCGTTTGCGATTACGATGCCTGCGCCGAACTGAAAGTTGGCACGTACAAGTATTTTCTGGATATTGAGAAAGATCACTTGAATCCGGAATCGTTATTGTAGTATTCTCTTTTTTATAAAACCATTCGGGCCGTTTAATATTTTTGAGCGGCCTTTTTTTTGTATTTTTGGAAGAAGGATAATGTCTTTCTGTCTTATTGATGTATACAGATTTCCCGTGTCCGGTTGTCGGGCAAAACTTGTATGTCTACTTGCACGAGTTTGTCGGGTAGGATAGGGGATATATTTTCCGCCCATTCGATAAAACACAGCTTGCCGCTGTACAGATATTCTTCGGCTCCCAAGTCTAAGGCTTCCTGGATGTTTTTCAGCCGGTAACAGTCGAAATGGTAAATGATGCGCCGGTCATCGGTTTCGTATTCGTTGACGATGGCAAAAGTCGGGCTGTTCACGGTGTCGTTTACGCCGAGCTCTTCGCAGATAGCCTTGATGAACGTGGTTTTGCCGGCACCCATCGGACCGTTGAATGCGAATACGCGGTTGCTGCCGATTTGTTGGATAAATTGCTGTGCGGTTTCGTTTATGCTGTCGAGTGATGCGATGGTCAATTTCATTTTGTTTTTATTTGCAAAAATAGTCAATATTTTTCGGGCCTTTGAACTTTTGACGTTTTAAAAATTTGGGTATTTATACAGGTTTCTTCTGAAAAAACGATTCTCAGAGACTTTAGGCAGGGTGAAAATGATTGTAAAACACTGATGCTCTGTACTTTCCGATCACTTTTTCCAATTCCTCCAAATCGGCTGTTTTAGCGCGTTTCAGGCTTTTGAAATGCCTGATAAGCTCGTTTTTGGTTTTTTCGCCAATTCCGGCTATGTTATCCAATTCCGAAGCAAGCTGTGACTTGCTGCGTTTGTCGCGATGGAAGCTGATAGCGAAGCGATGGACTTCTTCCTGCATTCCGGCCAGAAATTTGAATATTTCCTCCGTAGGTTTCAGGCCGACTACTTGCGCCGGAAATCCGAACAACAATTCATGTGTTTGATGGTGTTCGTTTTTTGCCAGTCCGGCAATCGGAATTTGCACGCCGACTTCTTCTGTTGCCTGCCGTATCATTTCCATTTGTCCCGCGCCGCCGTCAGCGATAATCAGGTCGGGTAGGGGACTCTGTTCCTGGACAAGGCGGCTATATCTTCGTTTGACAACTTCTTTCATGCTCGCGTAGTCATCCGGACCGTCCACGGTCTTTATGATGTATTTGCGGTAATCCTTTTTGGAAGGTTTAGCCTGTTTGTAAACCACACATGCAGCCACTGCATGGTTTCCGCTTATGTTCGAGTTGTCGAAACACTCGATGTGGACGGGCATTTTTTCCAAATGCAGTTTGGCTTGCAGGCTACCGAGCAGCCGTGCCATGCGTTGATTCGGATTTAGTTTTTCTGCTTGTTTGTATTTGTCTATTTTGTATTGCTTGACATTTTGCTGCGACAAGTCTAATAATTTCCGTTTGTCGCCTATTTTCGGAATGTAAAATTCTACGCCGTTTAGTTCCATGTCAGGCAGAAAAGGAACAATCGCTGTTCTAGCTGAACTTTGGAGTAGATTGCGTAGTTCCAGAATACCCATAGCAAACAATTCTTCCTTGGGTTCATCCATGCTTTTTTGGTATTCAATAGTATATCCTTTTACGATTGCGCCTTTGACAATGTGTAGCATATTTATGTATGCGCTGTTTTCGTCTTCCTCATAGCCAAACACATCTAGGTTGTCATCGTGTATGGTTGTGATAACTGTTTTTGCCTGATATTTTACGATGGCATTATATTTTTCCTTCAAAGTTTGGGCTTCTTCAAATTTTAGTTCCGCTGCCAAGCGTTGCATTTCCTGAAGCAGATAATTTGTAATGTTGTGGCTATTGCCTTTGGCAATTTCTTTGATTTCATTGATGATGCCCATGTATTCTTCCTGACTTTGCAATCCCTCGCAGCAGCCTTTGCAATTTTTTATGTGGTATTGCAAGCAAACTTTGAACTGTCCGGCGGCTATTTTGTCGGGTGTCAGTGGAAGCCGGCAAGTCCGGACGGGATAGATTTCCTGTATCAGTTCGAGCAGCGTGTTCAGTACATATACGGAACTGTATGGTCCGAAATATTCCGCACCTTTTATGATTTGCCGTGTCCGAAATATGCGCGGAAAAGGTTCTTTGGTAATGCACAGCCAAGGATAGCTTTTCCCGTCTTTGAGCAATACGTTGTAACGGGGCTGGTATTGTTTTATCAGATTATTTTCCAGAAGAAGCGCGTCCGTTTCTGTGTTTACCACAATGTATTTCAGGTCGTGTATGTGCTTTACCAATATTCGGGTTTTTATCGAATCGTGCTCCTTGTTAAAATAGGATGACACGCGCCGTTTCAGGTTTTTGGCTTTCCCGACATAGATAATTATTCCCTCTTTGTTGAAGTATTGGTATACACCGGGGGTTTCCGGTAGTGTGGAAATAATCTGCTTGATATGTGATTTAGCATCCAAATGGGTAGTGTTTAATACGATTCAATCCTGCAAAAAACAGGCATTTTTATTTTGTTTTTCGGGCTGTGCCGGTTTCTGTCTGTCGGTTTTTTTGTGCTTTAGTAATGAATAAGCGACTCTATTTCTATGTCATCGTCAAAAGCATCTCTCCCTTTTAGATCATCCAATTCTACTAGGAAATTGACATAGATTTTCTTGACATTTACTTTTTTAATGAGCTGTACTGCGGCTGCCATTGTTCCGCCGGTGGCTAATAAATCATCGTGAATAAGTACGACATCGTTTTCCGACAAAGCATCCTTGTGAATTTGGATAGTATCCTCTCCATATTCTTTTTGGTAGCTTATTTCAATTGTATCGGCTGGAAGTTTTCCTTTTTTGCGGATTGGAACAAAGCCCGCGTGTAATTTCTGTCCCAAAATAGGTGCCATGATAAAGCCGCGCGATTCGATTCCTATCACTTTGGTAATACCTTTGTCTTTGTAAAGTTGATACAATTCATCCTCGAAAAAACGCATACATTCCGGATTCTTGAACGCAGTGGTCAAATCTCGGAAAACAATGCCTTTGATAGGGAAATCGTACACATCCCTGATTTCTTTTTTTACGTCTTCTGCTGTCATAAATTCAATTATTGTTGTGTAAAAGAAAAATGTTTCACGTGGAACATTAAAATTTATCTACCCAAAAGAACAATCAAAATATTTACATCATTGGGTGAAATTCCGGGAATCCGTGCTGCTTGTCCGATGGTTTCAGGGTCTATCTTGATAAGTTTTTGCCGTGCTTCGGTTGAAATAGAATTCACCTTTTGATAGTCAATCCGGCCTTTGAGTGGAATGTTTTCCAAACGATGTAGTTTTTCTGCTATCTGTTTTTCGCGATCGATGTAACCGCTGTATTTAATAATAATTTCCGTGCTTTCCACGACTTCATCGGGTTGTGTTTGGATGTTTTCGATTCTTGTTTTTAATTCCGGAATAGCTTCGGCCAAATCGTATATACCCAACTGCGGGCGTAAAATCAAGTCGTTCAGTTTGCAGCCAAATCGCAGTTCTGTCAGGCCGCGTGCTTCCAAAAACGAGTTGATCTGTGTCGGCTTGACGGAATAATTCCGAATGAACGAAAGCAAATCTGCTTGTTTCTCCTTTTTCTGTAAAAGCAATTGATAACGGTCGGCTTTTGCAAGTCCGAGTTTGTAGGAGCGTTCCGTCAGACGCATGTCTGCATCGTCCTGGCGCAACAAAATTCGGTATTCGGCACGCGATGTAAACATGCGGTACGGCTCATCTACGCCTTTTGTAACCAAATCATCTACCAGAACGCCGATATAGGATTCATTGCGCCCGAGAGTGAACGGCGCGCCTCCGTGGCAATTTTGGTGTGCGTTGATGCCGGCAAGCAATCCTTGTCCGGCGGCTTCTTCATATCCGGTCGTGCCGTTTATTTGTCCGGCAAAAAAAAGATTTTTAATACGTTTGGTTTCCAATGTATGTAATAGTTGCGTCGGGTCGAAGAAATCGTATTCTATGGCATATCCCGGACGATAGAGCTGTATATTTTCCAAACCTTTTACGGTTTTGAGCGCATTCAACTGGATTTGCAGAGGAAGGGAAGATGAGAACCCGTTTATATAATATTCCGGCGAATCAACCCCTTCCGGCTCGATGAAAAGTTGGTGTGCATTCTTGTCGGCAAAAGTGACGATTTTTGTTTCGATACTCGGGCAATAACGCGGGCCGATGCTTTTGATTTGTCCGTTGTAAAGCGGTGAATCTTTCAACCCTTTGCGCAATTCATCGTGGGTCTGTTCGTTCGTGTACGTAATCCAGCAACTCATTTGTTTGAGTTCGCGTTTCACTGTATCCAGGTATGAAAATTTGTGGAAATCGTCATCGCCCTTTTGTTCTACCATAGCATCGAAGTTTATGCTTCGTGCATCGACACGGCAGGGAGTACCGGTTTTCATGCGTCCGGCTGCAAAGCCGAGCGATTTCAATTGTTCGGTTATTCCGAATGAAGCGGGTTCGGAAATGCGCCCACCGATAATCTGGGTTTTGCCAAAATGGAGCAATCCGTTCAGAAAAGTGCCGTTTGTCAGGATGACAGCTTGCGCTTTCATCGTAACGCCAAGCAAAGTTTTCACACCTTTTACTTCGTTGTTTTTTACGATGAGTTCAGTAACCGTATCTTGCCAGATATACAAGTTCGGCGTATTGCTGACAGTTTTTGTCCATTCCTCTATGAAACGTTTGCGGTCGCTTTGGGAGCGCGGACTCCACATGGCCGGCCCTTTCGATCGGTTCAACATGCGGAACTGAATGGCACTCCGGTCGGTAATGATGCCCATTTGTCCGCCCAGAGCGTCTATTTCACGCACTATTTGTCCTTTGGCAATGCCGCCTACCGCCGGGTTGCAACTCATCTGTCCGATTTTGTTCATGTCCAGGGTTATGAGCAGGGTTTTAGAACCCAGATTTGCTGCCGCGCAAGCAGCCTCACAACCGGCATGGCCGGCACCGACTACAATTATGTCGTATGTAAAATCCATTATCTCAGTTTTTCCAACCGTGCGGCATCCAATCGCAGAAATATGAACAGTAGAATGGTGAATCCCCAAAGGGTCGAACCTCCGTAGCTGAAAAACGGCAACGGAATTCCAATAACAGGCATTAGGCCCAGAACCATGCCAACGTTAATCATCAGATGGAAAAAGAAAATGCTTGCCACACAATAGCCGTAAACGCGGCTGAACGTGTCTTTTTGGCGCTCGGCCAATTTTAGCAGGCGCATCAAGAACAGCCAATAGACAATAAGCACGCCCGCTGTTCCCAAAAATCCCCATTCTTCACCTACGGTGCAAAAAATAAAGTCCGTGTCTTGTTCCGGCACGTATTTCAGCTTGGTTTGTGTCCCGTTCAGAAAACCTTTACCGGAAAAACCTCCCGAACCAATGGCTATTTTGGATTGATTCACATTGTAGCCATCGCCTTGCGGATCGTCGGTAATGCCCAACAAGACCTCAATACGTGTTTTCTGGTGGGGTTGTAATATGTTTTCAAATGCGTAATTCGCTGAAAAACAATACATTATGGAACAAACAGAGAACAATATAACCCAGCCTAATTTGGTTTTCCGGCTTACCAAGGCAATGTAAGCAAGATAAATGCTTGCGGCAAGTATGATACCAATGGATAAATAGTTGAAATTAACTGAGTACCAGATATTTACAATTATTCCGACCAAAAAGGCCAATACAATGCCGCCAATCAGGAATACCGTTTCCCTTCTCTTTTGTTCTTTGAAAAAAAGCATTCCGGCCTGCAAAAACAAAACAAACAACATGCAACCGAAAAATCCCCAATTGCCGATGCCGATGGGCAATGGAACGGTTCCGAAGCGTATAACGACAATGAAAAAGACCGCGGCAACCAATGTCAGGCAAAGGATGATTCCGCTCATTCCTTCCCGATAAAACACCAGCAGGAAAGAAGCGAAAACCAGGGCAGATCCCGCTTCCTTTTGCGGCACCATAATCAGGAAAAAGGGAATAAACAAGAGTAGGGCAGGAATGAACAAATCTTTCAGGGAGCGCACCTTGTAACCGTAGGTGCTCATGAAGCGCGCAATGGCCAAAGCTGTCGCTGCTTTGGCAAATTCGGCCGGTTGCAGGCTAATTTGGCCAAACGAGAGCCACGAGCGCGAACCTTTCACTTCTTCCGCCAGAAATGGCGTTATTATCAGCAATGCAACGACAACCCCGTAAACTACATAAGCGAAAAGATTGTACATTTTCGAGTCAATCAGCAGCAATATGCCTCCGATTACGAGGGCGGTCAGCATCCAGACGAACTGTTTTCCGGCCCTGTGGTCGAAATCAAAGATATTGACTT
The DNA here is from genome assembly GCA_964449415.1 of uncultured Paludibacteraceae bacterium. Lineage (GTDB taxonomy): Bacteria > Bacteroidota > Bacteroidia > Bacteroidales > Paludibacteraceae > CALUNA01. Next base: position 17,432 of record CAYUYS010000002.1, read on the forward strand.
GGTCAAATGTGTAGCTTGCACAATAGATATTGAGCCAACCGAACAGGATCAGGCCTAAAAACATGATTACAGTGGCCCAATCGAGTGCATACTTTATTCTAACGTTTCTGGACATTGGGATTGATTACAGTGGTTGATATGCGGTTAAATAAATGGTCGCGTTTGATTGTACCATACATGTACTGTTCTATCATCAGGCTGGCAATTGGAGCGGCCCAAGTAGCTCCGAAGCCTGCATTTTCGACAACAACGGCCAATACAATCTGAGGGTCTTCCTTGGGAGCAAACCCGACAAAAATAGAATGGTCCTTGCCGTGGCTGTTTTGTACGGTTCCTGTCTTTCCGCACATGGAAATGTCCGGCAACCGGTAGTGGCGCCCCGTCCCGTAAGTGGACACGCGGAACATGCCTTCTTTTACAATTTCGAAATGCTTGGAAGCAACGTTTGTATAGTGTTTGTGTTGCAGCATGGAATCGCATTTGTTCAGATGAGGCGTGATGTAATAGCCATTATTGGCTATGGCAGCTATGGCATTGGCGAGTTGCAGCGGAGTAAGAAGAATTTCCCCCTGACCGATGGATAGGGAACGGATGGTAAGGGCACGCCACCCGGTTTCACCGTAATGTTTTGTATAAAATTCTTCGCTTGGGATAAATCCTTTGGCTTGTTCGTATATGTCCGAATCGCTGAAACGTTGTCCCAATCCAAAACTCATTACATCTTCGCGCCATCGTTCGTATTGTGCCTTGAAATGGGCATTTTCTTTGCCGTAGCCGTTTTTTTCCACTGTTTCCTTAAAAGCATGCCAGAAAAAAGGATTACAGCTTTGTTCAATGGCATTGAGCAGCGTAATGCCGTAGCCGTGGTAATGCGTACATCGGATAGGCGTTGAATTGGTGCTGTTGCAAAGAAAAACGGATTTTTCCGTAATACCTCCTTCTTGCAGACATACCAGTGCTTGGATGGTCTTGAACGTTGAACCCGGGGAATATTGTGCTTGTGTGGCTCTGTTCATTAACGGCTTGGTTGGGTCTGCGAGCAGATCGGCATAATTTTCGGAACGCGGCCGCCCGACCAGTAATGCCGGATCCCAAGTGGGACTGGAAGCCAATGCCAGAATTTCCCCGGTTTTGGGTTCTATGGCCACAACACTGCCTATTTTGCCTTCGAGCAGTTGTTCGGCTACTATTTGCAGTTGTATGTCGAGTGTCAGCGTCAAATCCGTGCCCGCGCGCGGCTCAACATCTTGTTTTCCGTCCTCATATCTGCCTATGATACGTCCGTGCACGTCACGCAACAAGATTTCCCTTCCTTTTTCTCCGCGCAAAGCTTTCTCATAAGTATATTCGATTCCATCGCGTCCTGCATAGTCTCCGAGTTGATAATACGGGTCTTCATCGAGCATTTTTTGCGAAACCTCGCCGATGTTTCCCAATACGTGCGCAGCATTGGGGTAAGTATAGTTGCGCAGTGTGCGGTTCTGGATGGATACGCCCGGATACATGTACAGTGTTTCCTGTAAGGTCGCAATTTCTTCGGGACCCAACTGTGTCATAAACACTTGAGGGGTATAGCGTGAAAATCCGCGGTTTTTCTTGCGGTCTTGTATGTTGTCCATTCTTTCGTTGAAAAAATCGATGTCTATGTTCAAGGCCTTGCAAAAACTTAGGGTATCGAATTTCTCAGACATTTCACGCAAAATAACGGTGATATCGTAAACCGGCTGGTTGTATACGAGCAATTTCCCGTTCCGATCGTAAATAAGTCCGCGAGGAGGATATTTGGTCCGGCGCAGCAAGGCGTTTCTGTCTGCGCGCTCGGCATATTTGTCATCCAATACTTGCAGTGAAAACAGGCGCATGATATAGATGACAACAACTATTGTCATGATAGTTGTTATGACGTTTTTGCGTTTGTATAGTGTGTCGTTGGTCATACGGGGTTCCTTCTAATGAATTGTAGGCATATAATTATTGCGATGGAAACGGCGGCACTGATGACAATCCGCAAAAGTGTAATCCACCAGTTTACCAGCGTCATGGCTTCCATGGCAAGCAGTACGGTGTGATGTATCGCTGTCAGTAAAACGACATATTTGATATAAGGCATCATACCAAACGAATAAAACGATGGAATGTTTATTATGCGGTTTTCTCTGGATATGAATATTTTGATGGCGAAATGGCGCAGATAGGCAATCAGTACGCAAGCAAATGCGTGCAGTCCCAGCGTGTTGGAAAACAGGTCTATGGTCAGGCCGAGTACAAACCCCGCTATCAGGTCGAGCCAGCGCGGACAAGTAACCGGCAGGCTCAAAATGAACAGTATGTAAATATAAGGCGTACAATAGTTGAACTGCAGGTTGTTTATGAACAAGACTTGTACGACAACCAATATCAAAAACCTGAGTATGTTTTCTGCAAAAGTTCTCATAGGCTGTTTTTCTTAATAAGTTTGGTTGGTGATGCGTGATTCTTCTTCCAGTGCTTCCCATTCGGTCCGGTTGTTGTTGCGGATGACACGTACATACGAAAGGGTCTGAAAATTGACGGCAAGCCGTATTTTAATGGTGTGATAGGCGTCGTTTTCACCGAGGTGACATTCTTCTATCGTGCCCACCGGAATGCCTTCAGGAAACACCGTTGTCAGTCCGCTGGTAATGATGCTGTCTCCTCGATGCACTCGCACATGACGTGCAATGTCCGTCATATTCGCGTATCTGTAATCGTGACCAAGCCATACTACGGGTCCGATATAGCCGTGGGATTTGAATTTGGCGTTTATGGAAATTTCCGGATTCAGAATGGGAATTACGACGGCAAATTTTTCAGAAACATTTTTGACTATGCCGACAACGCCATCCGTAGCGATGACACCCATTCCGGGTGCGATTCCATCGCGTTCTCCCTTGTTAATGGTTATGTAGTTTTTGTGTTTGTTGGTCGATTTGTTGATGATTTTTGCAGGAATGTATTGCAGGTCGTTTTCTGCCGGTATGTAGGTTGTGTCGGTTTGGGCAACCCTGATTCGTCCGATTTCGTTCTGCAAATCCACTATTTGGTTGCGCAGGTCGGTGTTTTCTCCGTAGAGTTTTATGTTTTCCTGTCTCAACATGTTTTTCGACTTGAAAAAGTCGATGACACTTTCGCTGGTTTGGTACATGTGGGCTGCTATCGCATTTGCCGAAGAAAGAAGTACGATGCGCTGATAGCCCGTGTTGTGTGTAATCAGGATGAAAGCAGTTGTTTCCAATATCAGGAATAGAAGAAAAATACTGCTGCGGATAAGAAATTGAATCAGGTTTTTCATAAGTTAAATGATAAGCCACGAGCCACAAGTCGCTTTTTGGGGCATAACTTGCAGCTCGTGATTGGACATTCAAACATCTTTTTATCGGATTAGGAATGAGTATTTGTCCGTATTCTTCAGGGCAATTCCTGTTCCGCGGGCGACGGCTCGCAAGGGGTCGTCTGCTACGTAGAAAGGTATGTTGATTTTTGTTGTCAGACGTTTGTCCAATCCACGGAGCAATGCGCCTCCGCCGGCCAGATAAATGCCTCGCTGGACAATGTCTGCATATAACTCCGGCGGCGTTTGCTCCAATGCACTGAGTATGGCGTTTTCAATTTTCGCAATTGATTTTTCCAAGCAGTGTGCTATCTCCTGATAGGAAATGGGTACTTGCATGGGCAACGCCGTCATTCGGTTCGGGCCACAGACAACGTAGTCTTCCGGCGCATCTTCCAAGTCGGTAAGCGCCGAACCTATTTCAATCTTGATGCGCTCTGCCGTCGATTCACCTACTTTCATGTTATGCATCCGTCCCATGTATTCGATAATGTCTTCCGTCAGATCGTCGCCGGCTATCTTAATGGATTTGTTGCACACAATACCTCCCAACGAAATAACCGCAATCTCCGTGGTGCCGCCTCCAATGTCGACAATCATGCAGCCTTCCGGAGCTTCTACGTCGAGGCCTATGCCAATGGCGGCTGCCATGGGTTCGTAGATCATATACACTTCGCGGCCGCCGGCATGTTCCGATGAATCGCGGACGGCACGTATTTCTACTTCCGTACTTCCCGATGGAATGCAGATCACCATTTTGAGCATGGGTGTGAACATCCTGCTTTTTTGCGGTATCATTTTTATCATGCCGCGCATCATCATCTCGCAGGCGTAAAAATCGGCAATAACACCATCGCGGAGCGGACGTATGGTGCGTATGCCTTCGTTTTCACGACCACGCATTTGTTGCGCTTTCTTGCCAATGGCCAGCAACTTGTCTGACCGTCTGTCTAAGGCAACGACAGATGGTTCGTCGACAACCACTTTGTCGTTGCAGATGACAATGGTGTTGGCTGTTCCCAAATCCATTGCAATCTCTTGTGTGAAGGTAAAAAGTCCCATTTTGTTGTTTATTTGTTAAGTTCTCGATTGTTGTTTTCAGTGTTTGAAATGTCTGAATCCGGTTGTTGCCATGGCAAGATTCAATTCATTGCATTTGTCGATTGATTTTTGGTCGTTGATGGAGCCGCCCGGTTGTACAACGGCGGTGATTCCGGCTTGCGCCGCTATTTCTACGCAGTCGGGAAACGGGAAGAATGCATCGGAAGCCATGACGGCACCGTTCAAATCGAAATGAAAGCTACGCGCTTTTTCCACCGCCTGTTTTAACGCATCTACACGCGATGTCTGGCCAATGCCGCTCGCACAAAGCTGTTTGTTCTTGGCCAGCACGATAGCGTTCGATTTGGAATGTTTGACTATTTTGTTGGCAAACAGCAAGTCTTCTTTTTCTGCCTCTGTCAGATCTTTGTTTGTGACCGTTTTCAGTTCGGAAATCTGTTCTATTTTCAAGTCTTTGTCTTGTACAAGAACACCGTTCAAAACGGAGCGGAACTGCACGGTTGTGTCGAGGTTGTTTTTTTGTATCAGGATGATTCTGTTTTTTTTCTGTGTCAGTATTTCCAGCGCATTCATGTCGTAGTCGGGCGCAATGACTACTTCAAAAAATATCTTGTTCATTTCTTCGGCGGTTGCTTTGTCTATGGCAGCGTTGGCAATGATAATGCCTCCGAATGCCGAGACCGGATCGCCCGCCAGCGCATCCTTCCAAGCATCGCAAAGGGTGGGGCGCGATGCCAGTCCGCAAGCGTTGTTGTGTTTCAGTATGGCAACCGTGATGTCATCGAAGTCGTTCATCAAATTCACGGCTGCATCGATGTCCAACAAATTGTTGTAGGAGATTTCCTTGCCGTGGATTTGTTCAAACATTTTGTCGAATTCACCGAAGAAGAATCCTTTCTGATGCGGGTTTTCACCGTATCGCAACGATTTTGACTCATCAAATGCAATTCTGCATGCAGATTTGTCATCGCCATCAAAATAATTGAAAATTGCGCTGTCGTAACGACTCGATACGGCAAAGGCTTCTTTGGCAAACCAGCGGCGTTCTTCCAGCGTCGTATTGGCTCCGTGCTCGTTCAGCACATCCAGCAGGGGTTGGTATTGCGCTTTGGAGGCTACAATAACAACATCCTTGTAGTTTTTGGCTGCGGCGCGTATGAGCGAAATGCCGCCGATGTCTATTTTTTCGATAATGGCCTGTTCTTCGGCATCGGAAGCAACGGTTTCTTCAAACGGGTATAAGTCAACAATGACAAGGTCTATTTCCGGAATTTCGTATTGGGCAATTTGTTGCCGGTCTTGTTCGTTGTCGCGCCGGCAGAGTATGCCACCGAAAACCTTTGGGTGTAAGGTTTTTACGCGTCCGCCCAGAATGGATGGATACGTTGTCAGGTCTTCTACGGCCCGGCAGGGTATGCCAAGCGATTCTATAAACGATTGGGTTCCGCCTGTTGACAAGAGTTCAACACCATTTTCGTGCAGCTTCCGGATAATTGTGTCCAAATTATCCTTGTGATAAACCGAGACTAAAGCTCGTTTAATTTGTTTTGTTGCCATTGGTCCTTTACTAAAAAAAATCTGACTAAAAAAAATTTGACCAGACAAAATTATAAAAAAATGTTCGTGAATGCAATAAGCAAAACAGGAGCACTTGTGGATTTATTCATTTGTTATTCATTATCTTCACCTTTCAGAACAGGCAGACTGATGTGATATTTTACGGCAATGATGCGTATCAAAATAATGGTAATGGCCGTGATTGCGCCGGTCAGTGCGGCATGAATTCCGATGAAATCGCATAGATAATACACAAATCCGCCCAAGATACACGCAATGGCATAAATGTCTTTGCGGAAAATGAGCGGTTCTTCGTTGATGAGTGTGTCGCGGAAAACGCCTCCGGCCGCCCCGGTGAGCGTACCCATTATGATGTTGACAAATATGGGAAAACCGGCCGCATCGCTTTTTTCTATGCCCACTACGGTAAACAACGCCAGTCCGATGGCATCGAAAACAAAGATGGTGTTGTGCATGTGTATGACTTTTTTTCCAAACACCAGGACGGTTATCAGTGCAAGGCCGGTTACAATCAGATAAGAGGGTTGTGTCATCCAGAAAGGCGTGTAGCCCAGCAGCAAGTCGCGCAACGTACCTCCGCCGACGGCCGTTACCAGTCCGATGACATAAGCTCCGAACCAATCGAAATGCTTGGCCGATGCAAGCCGAATGCCACTAATGGCAAATGCAAAAGTTCCGATGTAATCGAGGATTGTAACGAAAGTCATGTGTGTAATTCTATTTGGGGGCCAGGGTAACGAGCGGCACCAGCATTTCTTCCATAGAGATGCCGCCGTGCTGCAGCGTGTTTTTGTAATAGCTTACGTAATAGTTGTAATTGTTCGGATAAGCAAAAAAATCGTTTTGGGTGGCAAATATGTAGGCATGGCAGATGCTTGGGCTCGGGAGGCCTATTTTTTTTGGATCGGTCACTTCATAGACCTTCTTGGCATTGTAATTCAGCGATTTTCCTACCTTGTAACGCAGGTTGACGTTGGTGTTCTTGTCGCCCACTACCTTTACGGGGTCTGTGATTTTCACCGTGCCGTGGTCGGTTGTGACAACAACCTTGTAGCCCATTTTCGCAATTTTTCGGAACAGGTCGTGTGTGGATGAATGTTTGAACCACGATTTCGTCAACGACAGGTAGGCCGGTTCATCGTTGGCCAGTTCGCGCATCATTTTGCTTTCCGTGCGGGAATGGCTCATCATATCGATGAAATTGAGCACAATGACATTCAGTTGCTTTTGCCGAAGTTCCGGCAGTCGCCTGATGAGTTTCTCACAATAGTCGGATTCATTGACTTTGTTGTACGAAAAGGTATAGTGTTTTCTGAAACGGTCTATCTGGGTCTGGATCAATTGGTCTTCCATCTGGTTTTTGCCGGCTTCTTCGCTCTCATCCAGCCAAAGATTCGGATACATTTGTTGGATTTGCAGTGGCATCAGGCCGGAAAAAATGGCGTTGCGTGCGTACTGAGTGGCCGTTGGCAGAATGCTGCAATACATGCTGTCGTCTGTAACGGTGTAAAAATCGGTCAGGAGTGTCTGTACTATTTTCCACTGGTCGTACCGAAAATTGTCTATCAGTATAAAAAACACCTTTTCATCGTTGTCGAGGAGCGGGAATACTTTTCTTTTGAAAATATCGGGACTGAGCAATGGTCGTTGGTCCGCTTGTTCGAACCATTTTTCGTAATTATTGCGGATAAATCGGGAAAAAGCTTTGTTGGCATCCGCTTTTTGTGAATTCAGCAAGTCGCGCATGCTTTTGTCGCTTTCCTGCAGCTCGAGTTCCCAAAAAACAAGCGTTTTGTGTATGCCTATGAATTCGTTCAGGGTGGTGGCTTTGTCTATGACAAAGTTAAGATCCTGATATTCTTGTCGGTATGTACTTGTGGTGTGTTCGTTTATGATTTCTTTTTTGTGAATGTGTTTTTTCAGGGTCATTAATATCTGGTTCGGATTGACGGGCTTTATCAGGTAGTCGGCTATTTTATTGCCAATGGCCATGTTCATGATATTTTCTTCCTCGCTTTTTGTAATCATGACAATGGGCGTGGCCGGGTTTGTGTTTTTTATCTCCGACAAGGTTTCCAAGCCGCTCAAGCCGGGCATGTTTTCATCGAGAAAAACAATGTCGAAATTTTCTTGCTGGCACAAATCTACGGCATCCTTGCCGTTTGTGGTTGTGACAACTTCATAGCCTTTTTCTTCCAGAAAAATGATGTACGGGCGCAACAAATCTATTTCGTCATCAGCCCAAAGTATGCGGTCGGATTTCATAGCGTATTGAATTTTGTTTTATGAATTATGCAATAATGATGTCGCTTCGTTTTTTATGGGATGGTTTCGGTTTTGGTTTCGGCATTAGTTGCTTTCCATAATTCGTATTCATCGAGTGTTTTAATGCCGGATGTAATCAAATCCAGATTGTCCTTGCCTATTTCTATGGTATTGGCCCGAAGTTCGTGGAGAAGCAAATTGACTTCCGTGTCGTTGCGTAACATGTTGACATACCATTGTGCTTCCTTTCCGGAGTCCATATAGCTTATTTTCAGGGCAGATGTTTTATTCACGAAGGAACCCATTGCCGCTAGGTCAAAATCCTTGATGAGAAATTGCGAAAAATTGAACAAGGCAACGTTGTAGAGCAATTTGTTCAGGTCGTCCGTGTTTTCCGGAATAACGATCAAAACGACATGTTGCATGTTGGTTTCCGTCACGAAGTCCTGATTCGCGTTTTCTTCTGTTCCGGTTTCGATGGATTCGTTTTCCCGTCGTGTCAGCAGTGTTCCGTGCGATTCGCCTGTTTGCGATTCCAAGCCTTGGTTCATCAAGGCGAGCATGTCTTTTGCCATTGCGCTGACATCGCTTTCGGGGAATCGGTTTATCATATCGCGCAATGCATCGCCGAATGCCAGCGGATTTTGTGTTTTTGCAATTGCCAACGCATTCAGGAACAGGAATTTGGGCATAAGCGGTGACAAGGGGAAATTCTTTTCCGCATACTGTGTGTTGTTAAACACGGTTTGATAACGACTTTGTGAATATGCCTGATAGGTGGCGGCATACAGTGAATCCTGTTCGGCGGTCATTTTCCGCATGCGTTCGGCAAAATTCGGGTCGGCAAGCATTTGGGCGTATTTGCTCTCCGGAAATTTTGCAAGCAAAGCCAGGCGGCGCGTTTCTGCTTCCGTTTTGTTGTCTTGTTGCAGGAAAATCAGATAGCGTGTGTAATAAACGTCCGGCATGCGCTTGTCTTGCGGGAAGCGGCGTTCGAATTCATCGAAGGTTTCCAACGACATATTGATGTCCTTGACACGGTCTTTGTAAATGAATCCCATGTTGAACAGGGCTGTTGCAATAAGTTCGTCGGACAGTTTGAGTTGTTCTTCGGTTTTGGGAATCTGGTTCAGGTAGAACTCCGGGTTTTTGGTGTCGCTTACGACTTCTGCGTTTGCCGTTGGTGCGATGTTACCGCCTTCTTCCGTGGTGTAATCATCCTGTTCATCGCTTGTTTCTTCAGCAAACAAGGTGGTTACGCTTTTGCTTGCGCGCCGCCAGTTGTCTTCCAATTTGCGTTGTCCCCATTTGCGTGTAAACTCGTTTTTACCGCTCTTCATCAGGTTTGCGTTGTAAAAATACCAGTCTGCCGTTCCCGTACTTCTTCCGCCAATCATGTTGCTCGTATTGACGCTTGCCAGTCCTTCTTCTTCCTGGAGTCTTGCCGCTTCTTCGGCTGCTTTTTCGGCCGCCTCCAAATCTGCGATGATTTTCTGTACAACCGCCATTTGCTCTTCGGATGTCATTTTTGAGAGCCGTTGCAGGCTGTCTTGAAGCACGACCACATTGTATTCCACAATCAATTCTCCCAAGGTTTGGGCCCGCTGGCTTATGCGAGCATAATTGTCATTGTCGATGGAAAGGATTTGGCTGGCTTCTTCGTAGCAGGGCTGGGCTTTGACATAATTGTTTTTGTCGTAATACAAATCGCCGAGTTGTATGAGAATGACGGCTTTTTCTATGCCGCCTTGTGTGCTTTTTTCGGTTGCCGTGATGAAGTTTTCCATCGCTTTTGCGGTGTCTTTCTGTGCCATGTATATATTCCCCATGGCCCCATAAATCTGGTCAAGGTTGTCTTTATACTTGTATTTTTTTGCCATTTTATCGAGCATCTTCAGTGTCGTGGCAGGGTTTGAAGATATTTCTGCCTGGTTGATGCGCGCATTGAAGTCCATCTCGAACGGTGGATTCGCTGCGATGACTTTGGCATAGGCTGTTTCTGCGTCGCGGGTGTTTCCGGTTATTTGGTATAATTGTCCAAGAATAAATTGGAAACGGGTTTTTGTTTCCTTGTTTTTTTCTGCTTTGAGCGCTATTTGAAGGAAAGGGATTGCTTCCTTGTATTGCTTCTTTTTCAGCAGCAGGTCGGCATACACGGCGGCATAAAGAGGCACGTTCGACTGTTTCAGTTCGTCTTGTTTTATCTTGAGCAAAACTTCTTCTGCCTCGTATATCCAGCCGGTTTCTGCGTAGGCGCGTGCAATCCACAACTGACATTGGGCAACGACATCTTTGTCGTAGTGGTAGTGTTTGGCTATGTAGAGGAATGTACCGATGGAACCGAGAAATTCTCCTTTATGAAATTCGGCTTTTGCGAGCAGCAGCCAGGCATCGACCAATGCCGTGTTGAATTCTTCCTGATTGTACCAAGCTTGATATTTGGGATCTTGGGCTTTCCGATGGTCTCGTTTGGGCTTTTTCTTTATGGAATGCAGCTTGATGCTTTTGCGGCATTTTTCAATGGTTTTGTCCATGTTGGCGGTAGCAGCCGAAACGTTTTCGTGATTGCTGACGGGATACATGAGCAATACTTCCGAAAAATTGTCCGTATGTGCATCGGCTATGCTTTGCAGACCTTTCTTGTAACTTTCGTTGCCGTTGTAATACACGTTGTATTTCGTGTTTATGATATGATGCGTCCTGCTGACCCACGTGTTTTTCTGCGTGGAACAAGAACCGACTGTGCATACGCTCAGCAGTAACAAGAGACGGTATGGTTTTGAAAAGCTCACGTGATGTTTGTGTTATGTTATTATAAACTGCGAAATGCCGGAAAAAGTATGTTTTTGGGATAATTTGCGCGTTAGCCTATTGTTTCAACAGTTGGTCAATGTGTTCGAGCTGGTCAAGGGTGTCGTCAACATGAAAATTCAACTCGGGAATTATGCGCAATTGGAACCGTACCCGATTGCCGAGTTCGAATCGGATGGATTTGTTGTCGGCATTGATTTTTCCGATGATTTCCGGGCCTCGTTCGCTCGGAAAAATGCTCAGGTAAATGTGTGCGATACTCAAGTCGGGACTTATGCGCACCTCACTGACGGAAATGAGCAGGCCGTGGTATTTGCGCGCATAGGTAAGGAATATATCGCCTAATTCTTTTTGCAGCAGGCGTGCGATTTTTTGCATGCGGGTAGTTTCCATAAAGCGGTGTATTTATATTGTTCTGATTGGCAAATGTACGATAATTCGTTGAACAAACCGTCAGTCAGGGCATAGTTGGTTTGTGTTGGAGAAAAAACGCTATCGGTTCAGCGGACCGGTAGCGTCTTTTCGGTTTTGTCAGGGAGCCATCCATTCAAAGCCATCTTTGGTGTCTTTTACGGTGAAACCGAGGGCGGTCAGTTCGTTTCGGATTTTGTCCGAGGTTGCCCAGTCTTTGTTGCGTTTGGCTTCCAGCCGGATGTTGAGTAGCAAGTCTATCGCTTTTTTGTAGGCTTCGATGCCGGCGTTTTCATCGTGTTCCGTGCGCAAGCCCAGAATGTCTTGAACAAACAGCGTCCATGTGGCTTTCAATTCATCGAGGTCGGTTGCGGAAATAGTTCCCTTTCCATCGAATACGGTATTGATGGCTTTGGCACTTTCGAACAAATGCGCGATAACCATCGGTGAATTCAGGTCATCGGACATGGCGCTCTCGCACAATTCGCGTAATCCGGCCGTTTCCACCGTGCTTTTTTCGGTTGGTTGCAGTTTCTGCAGCCGTTGGAATGCTTCCAGCAAACGCGCCAGCCCTTTTTCGGAGGCTTTGAGGGCTTCATCGCTGAAATCGACGGTGCTGCGGTAGTGTGCCTGCAAAATAAAGAAGCGTATGGTCATTGGACTGAATGCCTGGCTCAGCAGTTTGTGCGTGCCGGTAAAGAACTCGTGCAGGGTAATGAAGTTGCCGAGCGATTTGCCCATTTTCTGCCCGTTGATGGTAATCATGTTGTTGTGCATCCAGTATTTCACGGTGTCGTGGCCGATGGCTGCGCAACTTTGGGCTATTTCGCATTCGTGGTGCGGGAACATAAGGTCCATGCCGCCCCCGTGTATGTCGAATTCATCGCCGAGGTATTTTGTGCCCATGGTCGAGCATTCGAGATGCCATCCGGGAAAACCTTCGCTCCACGGGCTTGGCCAGTGCATGATGTGTTCGGGTGCGGCTTTTTTCCAGAGCGCAAAATCGATGCTTCGCCGTTTTTCCTGCTGGCCATCCAGTTCCCGGGTCGTTTCGAGCAATTCATCGATGTTTCGCCCCGACAGTTTGCCGTAATGGAAGGTTTTGTTGTATTTTTCCACATCGAAATAAACGGAACCTTCGCTTTCATAGGCATATCCGGCTTCCAGAATTTTCTTGATAAACTCGATTTGTTCGACAATATGTCCCGATGCATGCGGCTCTATGCTGGGCGGCAGCACGTTGAGCATTTCCATTTCCTTGTGATAGTTGTTCAGGTAGCGTTGCACCACTTCCATAGGCTCCAGCTTTTCAAGACGCGCTTTTTTGGCTATTTTGTCTTCGCCTTCATCGGCATCGTGTTCCAAATGTCCCACATCGGTAATGTTGCGCACATAGCGTACCTTGTATCCCAAATGGGTCAGGTAGCGGAACAGCAGGTCGAATGTGATGGCCGGCCGGGCGTGCCCCAAGTGGGCATCGCCATATACGGTCGGACCGCAAACATACATCCCCACGTGAGGCGCATGTAGCGGAACAAACTCCTCTTTTTTGTGGGTAAGTGTGTTGTAGATTTGTAGACTCATATTTTTATTGCGTTGTCAGTTGATTCCTCTTTGTTTTTTAATGGCTTCGTAGGCTTCGTTTATGGAGCGGAATTTTTCCGTTGCTGTCTTTTTGGCTTCTTCGCCGGCACTGGCCACCTTGTCCGGATGATATTTCATAGCCATGCGTCGGTAGGCTTTCTTCACTTCCTCATTGGTGGCTGTCGGTTCTATTTCGAGGGCCTTGTACATCCAGTTTTGGTCCGTTTGTTTGAAATAGGGTGCTTTGAGCGATGCCAGATCGGCCGGCGATATTCGGAAAATGGTGGCAATGTATTCGATGACGCTCAACTCCTCAGGAACTATCACACCGTCTGCGTTGGCAATTTCCAGCATCAGGTGCGTTAGCTCCAGTTTGGTCGAGTAGTTCATGTATTTGTTAATCTGCATGGCCACTTCCGTTTCGTCGATGGGTTGTTCGAGCAGTTTTTTCAGTATCTGCAATGCCTCCAATGCGCCGCTTTCGCCGAAATTGGCCAGCAAAAAACGTTTGACAACGTTGAGTTCCGACTTGAGAACCCGCCCATCGGCTTTCATGACGCACGCCATCAACACCAGCAGGCTCATTTTGAAATCGCTCTCGGTGGTGCGGAAGTTTTCCGCCGACTTTTGCCCGGCGGGCGCGCCATCGAACAGGGAACTCAAGACAAATCCGAGCAATGCTCCTATATAACCGCCAAAGACAAACCCAATGCCGGTGGCAAATATTTTAGTGAAAAGGCCCATACGTGAATATTCGAATAGTTCGCAAAAGTACGAAAAATATTTGATACCCCTTTTTAAGATTCTATGGAAGAAATGTTTATGCCCGGAGTGGGAACGATATGCCTGTGCCGATTTCCCCAAATGTTTTCATGACATCCCTTGTAGTTGTTGCGGCAAAACCGAAGCTGTTTTGCGCTGACCTTGTGCAAATCAATTTTAACAAGGTAAATATCAATTTTGTGAAGTATTCCTTTGTGAAAATGAAAAATATCCTTTATTTTTGCGCGTACTTTTTCAATTTTCTTCGTTATGTTACCAGTTACTTGTCCGAGTTGTCGTGCGCAACTCCGTGTGCGTAAAATGCAGTGCGAGCAGTGCGGAACAGAAGTTTCCGGCAATTATGAATTGCCCGAACTGGCTCTTTTGTCGCCGGATGAGCAGTTGTTTGTCTTGCAGTTTGTCAAAAGTAGCGGCAGCCTGAAGGAGATGTCCGTTTTGCGTCGGTTGAGTTATCCCACTGTCCGAAATATGTTGAACGAAATAATTCTCAAACTCAATGCTTATGAAACGAAATGATTTTTTCCGTTATTTGTTGAATCCGTTTTGTCGGATAGCCGGCTGGCCGGCATTGCTGGTTGGCTTGTGTGTGATGGTTTTGACATCGGTGGTCGGCTATTATGCCGGTGCTGTGTTGGATGGCGTGCTTGATGTGCATTTTGCCGATAATCCGGCCCACCTGACTTGGTGCAATGCGCTGTTGTTCCCCTTGGTGTCGCATGTTTGCTTGGTGGTGGTTTGTGCGCTGATGGCGCTGGTTTTTACGCGTAATTTCCGTTTGTTGGATTTGGCCGGAACGCTGACGCTTGCCCGCGCGCCTTTTCTGTTCTGTGCGTTGGCTGCTCTGGGTGTGACCATGCCCCCGGTGTCGGAAATCTTGGCAAATCCGTTTGCGTTGTTTCACAATGCGGGTTTTGTCGTTTTCCTGGTGGTGAATGTACTTGTGTATGTATGGGTTTTGGTGTGGATGGTCAGTGCCGTGCGGACTTCGTG
>CAYUYS010000002.1:32364-37493 GCA_964449415.1 uncultured Paludibacteraceae bacterium
TTCGCGGTTGACTTTTTTGTCCATCATTTGTCCGTTATTTGTCCACTGTGGCGGGAGAAATGATGGACAATTTTTTGTTGGCGAAGATATGACGTTTGAAAACAAACCAACATTGTTCGCGATTGACTATTCCCGGAAAACTTGCAACAGTTTACTCAGGAATAGTCAATTGTCTTTTTATTCCGACAGTTTGCCGACTATGGTTTTCAGCAGACGCACGGTGCCGTCTATGCCGAGCAAGGACGAGTTGATGCAGAGGTGATAGCTGTCGGCCCGCCCCCAATTCTTGCCGGAATAGAAGTTGTAATACTCCGCCCGTTCCTTGTCTTTTGTTTCCATCATTTCGTGGGCTTGTCTGGCATTTATATTTTCCTCGTAATCCATTAGCCTTTTGACGCGTTGTTCTTGGTCGGCCGAAATGAATATGTTCAGGCAGTCGGTGCGCTCGCGCAGTATGTAGTCCGCACATCGTCCAACGAAAATGCTGTTTCCCTTTTCGGCAAGTTTGCGTATGGTATCGCTCTGTAGCCGAAACAGGCTGTCGTTGTCTAGTCCGGTGGCGAACGGCATCAGGCCGTTGGAGTAGGGCAGATGCATACCCCAATAAGTGTTGATGAGTTTGGTCTGGCCGTTTTCGTCAGCTTTTGTGAACAGTTCCGGTGCAATACCGCTTTCTTTGGCAGCTATATAGATGAGTTCCTTGTCGTAATAGGCGTAATTCAGTTCCGCAGCCAATTTTTCGCCTATTTCGCGCCCGCCGCTACCCAACTGTCGTCCAATGTTGATAATCATAATTCGTGTGTTTTTTAAAGTGTTTGGTTATGTTGTGGTTTGTTTTTGTGGCATAATGCCGGCTTTTTTCCAAATGCTGATTTGGCGTGTAATCATAACGGCGGAGGTTATGGCCGATATGAGGTCAGCACTGGGCATGCTTGCCCAGACACCCGTAATGCCGAACAGGTTCGGAAATATAATCAAGAAGGGAATCAGGAACAGTACTTGCCGGGTCAGCGAAAGGAAAATGGCCTTTTTGGCCATGCCTATGCTCTGGAAAAAGTTGGATACAACCATCTGGTAGCCTATGATGGGAAAGGCCAGAAAACTAATGCGCAATCCGTATTTGGCCAGTTCGATAAGTTCCGCATCGTGCGTGAAAATGCGCGTCACCAATCCCGGAGTCAGTTCTGCGAACAAAAAGCCGCTCGTTGTGATCAAAGTGGCAAAAATGCAGGCTTTTTTCAAAACTTCCAGCAACCGCGAAATCTGCCGTGCGCCGTAGTTGTAACCCGCAATCGGCTGCATGCCCTGATTGATACCCATCACAAACATGGCAAACAGAAACATGACGCGATTCACTATGCCGTAGGCACCTATGGCATAGTCGCCGCCGTGCTTTTTCAGGCTGTTGTTAATCAAAATAACGATGAAGCAGGAAGCTACGTTCATCAGAAAAGGAGACAGGCCGATGGCAAATGTGTCGGAAACAATGCGCTTCTTCAGCGTGAAAATTCCCTTTTGGAAATGGATTAATTCCTGTTTGTTTGAGAACAGCCGTACCTGCCATGTCAGCGACACGATTTGTGCCAGTACCGTAGCCCAGGCGGCACCTTTTATGCCCCAGCCGAATCCGAAAATGAATATCGGGTCCAGTATGCAGTTGAGCACCACGGCGAGCATGGTCATATACATGGATTTGCTGGGATAGCCGGCCGAGCGCAACACGCTGTTCAGGCCCAAATAAAGATGGGTTATCACGTTGCCGTACAAAATGATTTCCATATATGCCATGGCATCGCCTATGGTCTGGTCGCTTGCTCCGAAAAAGAACAGAATCGGCTTCAGGAATATCAGAGAGATGAAAGTAAACGCCAAGCCAATGAGAATGTTCAGGATAACCACGTTGCCCAGCACCAATTGGGCTACCTTGTAGTCTTTCTGGCCCAATTTGACCGAGATAAGTGTGCTTGCACCCACGCCGACCATAGAGCCAAATGCGGCAGCCAAATTCTGGAATGGAAAACACACCGCCAAAGCGGAAATGGCAAGCGCGCCTACGCCCTGGCCAATAAAAATACTATCCACAATGTTGTAAAGCGACGATGCTGTCATCGCAATGATGGCCGGAATGGCATAACGCCTCAGCAAAACACCGACTTTCTCAGTTCCAAGTTCTGTAGGTATGTTCATATTGTATGTTGTTTTTTTCGAAATTACATTCCGGTTGCTACATGGTCATAAGGACAAAAACCTGTGCCAGCATGACACGCAGGAACATGGTCAGCGGATAAACCGTAGCGTAGGCCGTGGATTGTGCCTGTACGGGCGCAATGCCGTTGGCAAATTCCAGAGCGGGCGGGTCTGTCATGGCTCCGGCAACGCACCCGCATATTTTCAGGTAGTTTATTTTCAAAAGCCGGGCTATTATGGTTGCCAGCATGACGGGAACAAAGGTTATGGCCGCCCCGTAGGCCAGCCAAATCCAGCCTCCGTTGGTCAGCGTGTCCCAGAAAGTTTTTCCTGCAATCAGGCCGACGCTTGCCAGAAACAGAATGATACCCATTTCCCGCAAAATCAGATTGGCGCCGGGAGTCATGTAGAAGCTCAGCTTGCCTATGCGCCCTTTGTAGCCCAGCAGAATGGACACAACCAGCGGGCCTCCCGCAATTCCCAACTTGGCGGGTGCCGGCAAGCCGGGAATGGCAAAAGGAATGCATCCCAATATGATGCCGACAAATATGCCCATGAAAATGGGTACAATGTTCGGTATGGCCAATTCCTTTACGGAATCGCCCAACTCGTTCTTGACATCGTTCAATATCTCGCGTTTGCCGACCACTTTCAGGGTGTCGCCCAGCTCTATGGTTGTTTTCAGCGTCGGCAGGATTTCCATACCCGAACGATAAATGCGCGTGATATTGGCCGGATAACGCCGGTAGATGCCGACTTGCTCTATGGTTTTTCCGGCCAGCTTGCGGTTGGTCAGCAGAATGTTGTGTATGCCGAGCATGCCTTCTATTTCCTTGCGCTCTCCAATCACAACAGGCCCGATTTTGATTTGCAGGTCGCGGATGCAATTGCGCGCAGACACACCGTACAGCACATCGCCGGCCTGCAATATCTCATCTTCTTCGGCCAGGATATAATTCCCGTTCCTATATATGCGCGATATGGCCAGCTCCGCATCAACTGCCTCGCGGATGTAACTTATCTTTTGGCCGGTTATGTTCGGATTGGTAATGGTTATCTCGACACTCTCCAATTTGGTATCCCGGCCGCCCAGACTTTTGGAATAGTTTTTCTCTTCTTCATCCACCTTGATGCGGAAAATCCAGCGCACAAGCAACATGGCCAGAATAAGCCCAATCACGCCGAACGGGTAGGCAATGGCATAACCTGTTGCGGCGGCATCTGCGCCGATACCCATGTCGGTCAACACTTGTTGCGCCGCACCCAATCCGGGCGTGTTGGTTACGGCTCCGCACATGATGCCGGCAACAATTTCAGACGGCAATCCGGTCAGGCTGTATATCAGAAAAGCAATGCCGAACCCGGCAAGGACAATACCCAGGGCCAACAGATTCAGCGTGAGGCCGTCTTTTTTGAAAGAGGTAAAAAAACGCGGCCCCATGTCACTGCCTATGCTGTAAACAAACAATATCAGTCCGAAATCGCGCACAAACACCAAAATGTCGTGGTCGAATACGGCGCCGCAATGCCCCAGAATGATGCCGGTAAACAAAACTCCGGCTACGCCCAACTTGATGTGCAGAAAGCGCACTTTCCCAATCAATATGCCCAGAAACGATGCCAGACACAAGTACAACAAAGTAGAAACAATGCTGGGTTCCGCAAATATTTCAGAAAGGAAATGCATTATTAATAAAGTATTTGCGCGTGTTATGTATGTGGTTTGAAAAAACGGCGCAAAAGTACAAAATCAAAACGAAACGACAAATATTCCCGCCGGCCGGGATAAAAAAGAAGGTGTATCAAACGCAGTGTCGCTATTTGATACACCCTCTTGAGGCAGTTTATAAACCGGAACGCTTATTTACAAAGCCTTTCCATCGCTTCCCAGCACGTTAATGATTTTGTGCTTGTAGAGTTTTTCCATATTGTCGCGGGCCGGCCCCAGATATTTGCGCGGGTCGAACTCTTCCGGCTTTTCGGCAAATACCTTACGAACAGCGGCGGTCATAGCCAGACGGCTGTCGGAGTCGATGTTGATTTTGCAAACAGCCGATTTGGCCGCTTTGCGCAATTCTTCTTCCGGAATGCCGATGGCGTCGGGCAATTTGCCGCCATACTTGTTGATGGTCTCCACTTCCTCTTCGGGAACGGAAGACGAGCCGTGCAGCACAATGGGGAAGCCCGGCAGTTTTTCCATAATGGCATCCAACACGTCAAATGCCAAGGGCGGCGGCACCAATTTGCCTTCGGCATTGCGGGTGCACTGATCGGGCGTAAACTTGTAGGCGCCGTGGCTGGTTCCGATAGAGATGGCCAACGAATCGCAACCGGTGCGGGTGGTGAAATCGATGACTTCTTCGGGTTTGGTGTAGGTGTGGTGGTCGGACGCAACTTCATCTTCCACGCCGGCAAGCACGCCGAGTTCGCCCTCTACGGTTACATCAAACTGGTGTGCGTAGTCAACTACTTTTTTGGTCAGGGCCACGTTTTCATCGTAGGGCAGGTGCGAACCGTCGATCATGACGGACGAAAAGCCCATGTCGATGCAGCTTTTGCAGGTTTCGAACGTGTCGCCGTGGTCCAAGTGCAACACGATTTGTGGATTCTCCCAACCCAACTCTTTGGCGTAGGCCACAGCGCCTTCGGCCATGTAGCGCAGCAGGGTTTGGTTGGCGTAGGCGCGCGCACCTTTGGATACTTGGAGGATTACAGGCGATTTGGTGTCGGCGGCCGCCTTGATGATGGCTTGCAATTGCTCCATGTTGTTGAAGTTGAAAGCCGGTATGGAATAACCGCCTTCAATGGCTTTCTTGAACATCTCACGCGTGTTCACCAAGCCTAAGTCTTTGTAGTTAATCATAACGATAAATTATTTATATGAAACATCCGACGGCAAAATTAATACATTTGCCTTAAACGGGAAAACTAAAATAAAGCGC
>CAYUYS010000003.1:0-30076 GCA_964449415.1 uncultured Paludibacteraceae bacterium
GGGCTCGGATGGCGCTTCTTTTTCAAAACTCGTGCTGTCGGGGGCTCGGATGGCGCTTCTTTTTCAAAACTCGTGCTGTCGGGGGCTCGGATGGCGTTAGTTCTGCAGAACTTGCACTGTCGGGGGCTCGGATGGCGCTTCTTTTGCAAAACTTGTGCTGTCGGGGGCTCGGATAGCGCTTCTTTTTCAAAACTTGTGCTGTCGGGGGCTCGGATGGTGCTTTTTCGCCAAAAAAAGCAGACGAAATTACCACAACTTCGCCTGCCCGCGCCACTCGGAAACCGAATCAGTCAAACACCTGTTTCCGGCGGCATCATCCTCTTTATGCAACAAGAGTAATCAATAACTTTGCTTGTGTACGTTCTTCACAGCCCGTCCCGACGGTTCGTTCAGCTTGCGGAACGATTCATCCCACTCCAGAGCCGTGGCCGTGCTGCACGCCACCGAGCGTTCCGAGGGCACTGTGCGCGCTGCCGCGTCCGACGGGAAATGTTCCTCAAAAATGCTGCGGTAGAAATACTCCTCCTTGTTCATCGGCGGGTTAATCGGGAAGCGTTCGGCCGCGCGCGCCATCTCCGCATCCGATACGCGCTCCGAACTTATTTGTTTCAACACATCTATCCAGCTGTAGCCCACGCCGTCGGAAAACTGCTCTTTCTGCCGCCAGGCAATACTTTCCGGCAACATATCTTCAAACGCCTTCCGCAAGGGCCATTTTTCGATACGCCCATCTTTGGCCATCTTCATCTCCGGATTCAGCCGCATGGCCACATCCATAAACTCCTTGTCGAGGAACGGCACACGCCCTTCCACGCCCCAGGCCGACAGGGCTTTGTTGGCACGCAGGCAATCGTACAGATACAATTTGCCGATTTTACGAACGCATTCCTCGTGAAAGGCGCGCGCGTCGGGGGCTTTGTGAAAATAGAGATAACCGCCGAAAATCTCGTCGGCACCCTCGCCGGAGAGCACCATTTTAATGCCCATGGACTTGATGACCCGGGCCAACAAGTACATCGGCGTAGAAGCCCGCACCGTCGTGACATCGTAGGTTTCGAGATAATAAATCACGTCGCGCAAGGCATCCAGACCTTCCTGAATGGTGAAATGAATCTCGTGGTGGACGGTTTGTATGTGTTCGGCCACCTTGCGAGCCGCTTCCAGGTCGGGCGAGCCCTCCAGACCGACGGCAAACGAATGCAACCGGGGCCACCACGCATCGCCGACATTATCCGTTTCCACACGCTTGGCGGCATAACGTTTGGCCACGGCGGAAACGATGGACGAATCCAGACCGCCGGACAACAACACGCCGTAAGGCACATCGCTCATCAGCTGCCGGTGAACCGCATCGCACAACGCGTTGCGCAACTCCTGAATGTCCGCACCGTTGTCCTTGACCGCATCATACTGCTCCCAATCACGCTTGTACCACCTGACCGGCTGCCCGGTAGCGCTGTCGTAATAATGGCCGGGAAGGAAAGGTTGGAAATCGGAACAATAGCCCTCAAGCGCTTTCAGTTCAGAGGCCACATAGACACGCCCGTCCGCATCGGTGCCCATATACAGCGGAATCACACCGATGGCATCGCGGGCAATCAGGAAACGGTCCTGCTCCTCGTCGTAAAGGGCAAAGGCAAAAATTCCGTTCAAATCTTCCAGAAAATCAATGCCTTTTTTTCGATAGAGCGCCAAAATCACCTCGCAGTCCGAACCCGTCCGGAACGGATAATCGCGGCAGATGCCGGCACGCAATTCCCTGTGGTTGTAAATCTCGCCATTCACCGAAAGTATCTGCTTCCCGTCCGGACTTTTCAGCGGCTGGCCGCCCGATGCCGGGTCTACAATGGACAAACGCTCGTGGGCCAGAATGGCAGTCTTCCCCACATAAATGCCCGACCAGTCCGGCCCGCGATGACGGACACGTTTAGACATTTGCAAGGCTTGCGGACGCAACTTTTCGGGTTCGGACTTTATGTTGAATATTCCTATTATTCCACACATGGCATGCTATTTTTTAAGGTTTGACAAATAATCATCTATGGCTGCGGCGGCTTTGCGGCCCGAGGCAATGGCGCGGACAACCAGCCCGGCACCGTATGCAGCATCGCCGGCTGCAAACACCTTGGCTACGGATGTTCGGTTGTCTGCATCGACACGGATATTTTGCCGCGCATCCAATTCCACACCCAGATTTTCGACAAGCCCTTCGTAAACAGGGTGCACAAAGCCCATGGCCAGGAAAACCAGATCGACATCGAGCAATTCCGTTTGTGCGGAACGCTTGGGCACCATGCGCCCATCCTTCCCGGCCTGCCAAGTTACGGGAGCTACTTCCACTTGTTTCAAAACGCCATTTTCGCCCACAAAACGGATGGTGTCCAGGCTCCAACGCCGCTCACATCCTTCCTGGTGCGAGGACGATGTTTTCAGTATTTGCGGATAGTTTGGCCACGGTGTAGCCGGATTTTTGTCTGCCGGTGGTTTGGGCATGATTTCTATTTGCAGCACGCCGGCTGCGCCCTGCCGGATGCTCGTCCCGACGCAGTCGGAACCCGTATCGCCGCCTCCAATCACGAGCACACGTTTCCCTTTGGCGGAAATCAGTTGCCCGGGCTCCACCGTGTCGCCTGCTACCAGTCGGTTTTGCTGTTTGAGCAACTCCAACGCAAAATAGATGCCTTTCAGGTTGCGCCCTTCCACCTGCAAGTCGCGCGGCCGGCCCGAACCTATCGCCACGCACACGGCATCATACGTGGCAAGCATGTCGGTCAAGGCTTTTTTGTCTTCGCCCACCGGCGTATTGCACGTAAATGAAATGCCTTCCTGTTCCAACAGTTTCAGGCGGCGGTCTATCACACCCTTGTTCAGCTTGAAATCCGGAATGCCCAGACGCAGCAAACCGCCGATACGTTCATCTTTTTCAAACACATCCACCGTGTGTCCTTTGCGGTTCAGCTGGTTGGCGCAGGCCAGACCGGCCGGCCCGGAACCGATTACGGCCACGCGCCTTCCGGTGCGTGTGCGCGGCGGACACGCCGTCACGTAACCTTCCGCGAAAGCTTTTTCGATAATGGCCGCTTCGTTGTTACGGATAGTTACTGCCGCGTTGGCCGACAAGGCCAACACACAGCCTTTTTCACACAAAGCGGGACAAACACGGCCGGTAAATTCCGGAAAATCATCGGTTTCCTGCAAAATGCGGTAAGCCTCCCGCCAGTTTCCCTTGTACACGGCATCCTGCCATTCGGGCTGTCGGTTGCCCAGCGGGCAGTTCCAGTGACAGAACGGCGTGCCACAGTCCATGCAACGCGAAGCCTGCACGTGGCAGTCTTCGTCGTTGAAGGTGAGCTCTACTTCTGCAAAATCATATTTTCGTTGCTGGACAGGACGATAGCCTGCCTCTTTTCTTCCTATTGTTAGGAATGCTTTCGGATTTCCCATAATTTTTTCGCTTTTAGACTTGTTGCATAAATCAATAATCCTGTTCCATGTTGGCAATTTTCTGCTGCAATGACTTCATTTGCTCATCATGAAGGACTTTTTTGTATTCTATCGGCATTACTTTAATGAATTGCCGCACGTATTTATCCCAATTGTCCAGCATGCGTTTGGCCAGCGGGCTTTGCGTGTGCTCGTAATGTTTCACAATCAGGTGATGCAGCTCTTTGTCGTCCGCCGCGTCTTCAATCAGCGACAACTCAACCATTTCCATGTTACAGAAGAAATCGAAATTGTCGTCTTTGTTCCAGACGTATGCGATACCGCCGCTCATGCCGGCGGCAAAATTGCGTCCCACCTTTCCGAGCACGACGGTGCGTCCGCCGGTCATGTATTCGCAGCAATGGTCGCCCGCGCCTTCCACAACGGCCACCGCGCCACTGTTGCGTACGCAGAAACGTTCGCCGACAATGCCGTTGATATATACCTCGCCGGATGTTGCGCCATACAGCAAGGTGTTTCCGGCAATGATATTCTGCTCCGGCGCAAACGACGAACCTTTGGGCGGCACGACAATGATTTTTCCGCCGGACAAGCCTTTGCCCAGATAGTCGTTGGCCTCGCCCGACAAATGGAACGTAATGCCGTGTGCCAGAAACGCGCCGAAACTCTGGCCGGCCGAACCGTCAAAATTGCAACGAATCGTATCGACCGGCAAGCCTTTGTTGCCGAACCGAACCGCGATTTCACCGGAGAGCATGGCACCGGTAGAACGGTCTGTGTTGCAAATGGGCGAATGCAATTCTATGGGCATCAACGATTTCATCGCAGGCAAAGCGGCCTTTATCAGACGCCGGTCTATGACATCCGCTATTTGATGAACCTGCTCCTTCTGTTTGCGACAAGCGAATTTGTCCGCTTCCGCCGGGCGATACAAGATTTTGGACAAATCCAGTTTGTCGATGGTGTGATCGCCGACGGGCGGTTTGGGCACCAACAAATCGGAACGGCCGATAATATCGTACAGTTTGGTAAATCCCATTTCCGCCAACCATTCGCGCACTTCTTGGGCAAGGAACGTAAAGAAATTGACCAGGTAGTCCGCCCGGCCAAGGAAACGTTTCCGCAACTCTTCGTCTTGCGTAGCCACGCCCACCGGACAAGTATTCACATGGCATTTGCGCATCATCACGCAGCCCAACACAATCAGGGCGCTGGTGGCAAAACCGAATTCTTCCGCTCCGAGCAATGCCTGAATGATGATGTCGCGGCCGGTTTTGAGCTGTCCGTCCACTTGCAGCGTAACCTGGCCTCGCAGGTTGTTCAGCACCAAGGTTTGTTGCGTCTCCGAGAGTCCGATTTCCGATGGCAAACCGGCGTGTTTGATAGAGCTGAGCGGACTTGCTCCCGTTCCTCCCTCGCATCCGCTGATAACAATCATGTCGGCCTTGGCCTTGGCCACACCGGCAGCTATGGTGCCCACACCGCTTTCGGAAACGAGCTTCACACTGATACGGGCGCGCGGATTAACGTTTTTCAAGTCGAAAATCAGCTGCGCCAAATCCTCAATGGAATAAATATCGTGGTGCGGGGGCGGCGATATTAGTGAAATGCCCGGAATGGAATGCCGTGTGTGTGCAATAATTTCGTTCACCTTGAATCCGGGCAGCTGTCCGCCTTCGCCGGGCTTGGCTCCTTGTGCCACCTTGATTTGAATTTCGTCCGCATTCACGAGGTATTCGGTCGTAACGCCAAAACGCCCGGATGCCACCTGCTTGATGGCACTGCGCGCCGATGTGCCATCTTCGCGAGTTTGGAAACGTTCGGCATCCTCGCCGCCTTCGCCGGTATTGCTCTTGCCGCCCAGCTTATTCATGGCTATGGCCATGGCTTCGTGCGCTTCCTTGCTGATGGAACCGAACGACATGGCACCCGTAACAAAGCGGCGGGTGATGGCCTCAACCGGTTCTACAAGTGAAATATCGATGGGATTGCGCTTGAAATCCAAGCGATCGCGCAAAAAGACAGGCTGTTCTTTGTTGTCGACCAGCGCCGTAAATTCCTTGAATTTCTTGTAACTGCCCAAACGGGTCGCCACCTGCAGGGCCGTAATGGTTTCCGGATTCCAGGCATGGAACTCGCCGTTTGTCCGGAAACTGTATATGCCGTTGTGATCCAGATGCTGCTCGCGCGCCACATAAGCATCGGCATGGAATTTCACTATGTCACGATAGATTTCTTCCAGCGTCATACCTCCAATTTTCGAGGTTGTTCCGCAAAAATAGCGGTCCATCAGTTCCTGTGATATGCCGACGGCCTCGAACAGCTGTGCTCCGCGATAGCTTCCCATTGTGGAGATACCCATTTTTGAGATTACTTTCAGCAAACCTTTGTTAACGGCTTTCAAGTAGTTTTTCTCCGCCGTCCGGTAGTCCAGCTGAATTTCCTTGTTTTTGACGAGCCGGTCGAGTATGGCAAAAACCATATACGGATTTATCGCGCTCGCACCATAGCCGAGCAACAGGGCAAAGTGCATTACCTCCCGCGCCTCGCCGGTTTCCACCACAATGGCAGTTTGCACACGCAAGCGTTTTGATATCAAATGATTATGCACGGCCGAAACCGCCAGCAGCGACGGAATAGGCACTTGCGTTTCGTTGGCATCCTTGTCCGAAAGAATAATGTAATTGAAGTCTTCCTTGACCGCCTTTTCCGCTTCGGCACACAAACGCTCAATGCCTTTTTCCAAGCCTTCCGCGCCGGTGGTTATATCAAAAGTCATGGGCAGCGTAATGGTGCGGAAACCTTTGTAGCGCAAGTTGCGTAAAATATCCACATCCGTATTCGTAATCACGGGCGATTTCAGATTGACCATCTTGCAGACTTCGGGCGACTGCACCAGCAGGTTTTTATTGATAACGCCAATGTAGCTGCTGAGCGACATGACCAATTCTTCGCGAATCGGGTCGATGGGCGGATTGGTTACTTGTGCAAACTGCTGTCGGAAATAATTGAACAGCAATTGTGGTTTTTGCGAAAACAAAGCCAACGGCGTATCGTTTCCCATAGAAGCCACGGGCTCTTTGCTATCCGTTGCCATCGGCACGATGATGCGTTCCACGTCTTCCTTGTGGAAACCGAAGGTGTGCAGACTGGCCGCATAGTCGGGCACATCGCACCGAACCGTACGGCCGGAGCTGACCGTATCCAACTTGACGCGGTTTTTGGACAGCCAGTCGCGGTACGGATAAGCCGCCGCCAGTTCTTCCTTCAATTCCTCGTCGTGATAGATTTTACCTTGTACCGTATCAACAAGAATCAGCTTGCCGGGTTTCAGACGGCCTTTTTCCTTGATCTCGGCTGCATCGAAAGCCAGCACACCGGCCTCCGAAGCAATCACCATCATGTCGTTTTGCGTAATCAGGTAGCGTGCCGGACGCAATCCATTCCTGTCGAGCATGCCGCCGGCGTAGCGGCCATCGGAAAACAGCAGTGTTGCCGGCCCGTCCCAAGGCTCCATGACAATGCTGTGGTATTCGTAAAAGGCTTTCAGGTCTTCCGAAATCGGGTTTTTCTCGTTGAAACTTTCCGGCACAAGCATGGACAGCACATGCGGCAGGCTCATGCCCGACATCATGAAAAATTCCATGACATTATCCAACGAGGCGCTGTCGCTCATGTCCGGCTGTATGATGGGTTTCAGCGCGTCTATGTCACCGCCAAGCGTTTCCGGGCAGAGAACGCTCTCACGCGCTTCCATCCATTTGCGGTTTCCCCGAATGGTATTTATCTCGCCGTTGTGTCCCAACAAGCGGAACGGTTGTGCCAGACTCCATGTCGGGAAGGTATTGGTACTGAACCGGGAGTGGACCAATGCCAGGCCGCTGGTAAAATACGGATTTATCAGGTCAAGGTAATAATAACGCAATTGCAGCGAAGTCAGCATGCCTTTGTAAACGATATTGCGGTTCGAGAGTGACACCACATAAAAGTCTTTCTTTCCGGCAATGTCCGACTGCAGCACTTTGCGTTCTATTTTCTTTCGCAGCACATAAAGTGCCCTGCCCAGCCCGATTTCATCGGGCTCATCATCGGGCGAGATGACAAAAATCTGCTTAATGGCCGGTTCGGTGGCGGCCGAACCTTCGCCCAAGATTTCGCTGTTTACCGGCACGTCGCGGGTAGCCAGCAACTGCAATCCCGCACTGGATATTTCCTGTTCCACTATGGACATAAGGGCATCTTGGCAGGATTGCGCTTTGGGCAAAAACACCAGTCCTGTGCCGTATTTGCCTTTTTCCGGCACGGGAATGCCTTGTAACAAAATAAACTCGTGCGGAATCTGCACCATGATGCCGGCACCATCGCCGGTTTTGGGGTCTGCGCCTTCCGCGCCGCGGTGGTTCATGTGCTCCAACACCTGCAAGGCATTCTCCACAATTTTGTGCGATTTGCCTCCATGGATATTCACCAGCAAACCGACACCACACGCATCATGTTCATATTCAGGACGGTAAAGTCCTTGTTCTTTTTTTGTACTACTTTGTTGCATAATTCAAGAAGATTTTAAAAATTGCCGGACGGCAAGCCGGATTACATCATGGCAACCCGGCCGCCGTACGGTTTTTCTATATAATCCACGACCCACAGGCCGCGTTACTTATCGGATAAACAGCAATTCCCTGTATTTGGGCAAGGGCCACATTTCGTTGTCCACAATCAGCTCGAGCTTGTCTATGTGGTAACGGATTTCGTCCATCAGCGGCTGCACCGTATCGTGGTATGCAATTGCCTTTTCGCGCTCATCGGCCAGTTTGTTGGCCACCTTGCGTGCATCGACCATGGCGTCCACTTTTTCCATGACAGCCGTGATGTGCTCAGCCACCTTGCGCACCATTTTCGTGTCCTGATCTGCCAGTGTTTTGGCCTCATCGGCCGGGAACAACGCTTTGAACTTGGCTATGTTGTCGAGCAGAACCGACTGGTAGCGGGATGCAACCGGCACGATGTGGTTCACGGCCAAATCGCCAAGCACACGTGCTTCGATCTGGATTTTCTTCGTATAGGTTTCCCATTTTACCTCGCAGCGCGAATGCAATTCCACTTCGCTCAACACATTTGTCGAAGTAAAGATTTCCACATTGTTCGGCCGCAGGTATGCGTCAAAGTTCAGCGGAACGCTTGTTTCGCAGTCCAAGCCGCGGCGTTCGGCCTCTGCTTTCCATTCTTCGCTGTAGCCGTTTCCATCGAAGCGGATGGCCTTACATTCTTTTATCAGTTTGCGGATGACGCTGAAAATGGCTTTTTCCTTCTGCGTGCCTCCGGCTATCAGCTGTTCCACTTCCGCATAAAAATCGTTCAACTGTGCGGCCACAGCCGTGTTCAACACGGTCATTGCCTCGCCACAGTTTGCCGACGAGCCTACGGCACGGAATTCGAAGCGGTTGCCCGTAAATGCAAAGGGCGACGTGCGGTTACGATCCGTATTGTCCAACAAAATTTCCGGAATATGTGCCACGCCTATTTTCAGGCCGCTTTTCGGATCCATCGTAATGGCTTCTTCCGTTGTGGCGGTTTCGAGTTTGTCCAGCACTTCCGATATTTGTTTGCCAAGAAAGACGGACACAATGGCGGGCGGTGCTTCGTTGGCACCCAGACGGTGCGCATTGGTCGCGGAGCAAATGGAAGCCTTCAGCAAATCGTTGTGTTTGTAAACCGCTGCCAGCACATTAACCAGGAAGGTAACAAACTGCAGGTTTTCCACCCCGTTCTTGCCCGGCGACAGCAGGTTCACGCCCGTGTCGGTTCCCATAGACCAGTTGTTGTGCTTGCCTGAACCGTTAATGCCCTTAAACGGTTTTTCGTGCAACAGCACACGGAAGCTGTGACGGCGTGCCACTTTTTTCATAATGGACATAAGCAGCAAGTTGTGGTCGTTGGCCAGATTGGTTTCCTCAAAAATGGGGGCAACCTCGAACTGATTCGGTGCCACTTCGTTGTGCCGCGTTTTCACCGGAATGCCGAGTTTCAGGCATTCGCGTTCCAAATCCGACATGAAAGCCAACACGCGTGTCGGAATAGAACCGAAATAATGGTCTTCGAGCTGCTGGTTTTTGGCACTGTCGTGGCCCATCAGGGTGCGTCCGGTAAGCACCAAATCCGGACGAGCGCCATACAAGGATTCATCCACCAAGAAATATTCCTGTTCCCAACCCAAATAGGAATTAACCTTGCTGACCCGTTCGTCAAAATAGTGGCAAACCTTCACTGCTGCTTCGCTCATGGCCGAAACGGCTTTCAGCAAGGGCGTTTTGTAGTCCAGAGCCTCGCCCGTGTAGGAAATGAACACGGTCGGAATGCACAAGGTATCGCCCACAACGAATGCCGGCGAAGAAGGATCCCAGGCAGAATAGCCGCGCGCCTCGAACGTATTGCGTATGCCGCCGCTCGGGAAACTGGATGCATCGGGCTCCTGCTGAATCAGTATCTTTCCTGAAAATTCCTCGATAACAGCACCTTTGTCAAATTCAATGAAACCATCATGCTTTTCGGCTGTACCGCCGGTCAGGGGCTGAAACCAGTGTGTGTAATGGGTCGCGCCCTTTTCCATGGCCCACTGTTTCATGCCTGTGGCCACGCCATCGGCATACTCGCGAGCCAGGGGAGTACCGTTGTCAATGGCATCGATAATGGCGCTGTATGTCCTTTTGGACAAATACTTAGCCATGGCAGCCCTGTTGAAAACATGTTCACCGAAAAAGTCAGTCGGACGCTTTTCTTCTTTGTCCAACACAACGGCTTTATGCTGCAAAGCCGCTTCCAGAAGTTTAAATCTCAATGTACTCATGTTGTGTATAAATTAAGTTATAAAAAAATCTTTTTTGAAGCAGCAGGCAGGAGAATTATCCTGCCCAACTGCCGTCGGTTTTAGTTATAGGCCGATTCGCCATGCTCGTAAATGTCGAGGCCTTCTTCCTCTATGCGTTTCGAAACACGCAGACCGTGCACTTTGTCAAGTCCCTTGAACACCAGAAAACCCATTGCTGCCGCCCATGCGCCAACCACCAGCACGCCAAACAACTGCGCCAGAAACAAATTCCAGCCGCCGCCATAGAACACACCTTCTTGCGTGGCAAACAAACCGGTGAGCAAAGTGCCCAGCATACCGCAAACACCATGCACGGAGGATGCACCTACCGGATCATCTATTTTCAACACATGATCGATAAACTCTACGGCAAAAAGCATTACCACACCGCAAATAGCGCCAATCATGATCGCGCCTGCCGGCGAAACGAGGTCGCAACCGGCCGTGATGCCTACCAGACCGGCCAATATGCCGTTCAGCGTAAGCGACAAGGATGGTTTTCCATACTTCAGCCAGCTGGTCAGCAAGGTCACGAAACCGCCGGCACAAGCAGCCAGGTTGGTTGTCAGGAACACGTGCGAAATGGCGGTTGTGTTTTCTTTGCCATAGGCGGCCAACTGAGATCCCGGATTGAAACCAAACCAGCCGAACCACAAAATAAATACCCCCAAGGCGGCTATGGTCAGGTTATGTCCCGGAATCGCACGCGACTTGCCTTCCGAACTGTATTTGCCTACACGCGGGCCTATGACGGCCGCCCCGACCAGCGCGATTATGCCGCCTACCATGTGCACAATCGTAGAGCCGGCAAAATCGTGGAATGTTGTACCGAAGACACGCATCATGAAACTGCCTTCTTCGCCATTCATCAGCCAGCCGCCGCCCCAAGTCCAATGTCCCGAAATCGGATAAATCAACACGCTGATAAATACCGTATAAGCCAGGTACATGGAAAATTTGGTGCGTTCTGCCATAGCACCCGAAACGATGGTGGCCGATGTGGCACAAAATACGGTTTGGAAGATCAGAAAACCTTCAATCGGAAGGCCGTTGTCAATGATGCCGGCCATGTAGTCCAAATCGAAAAAATGGGGGAGTCCGACAAAACCGCCTTCACCGAACATCAAACCGAAGCCGATAAACCAGAAAAGCAACGAACCAAGCGTAAAATCCACAAAATTCTTCATCAAAATGTTCGCCGTATTTTTCGTGCGTGTAAAACCGGCTTCGAGCAGCGCAAATCCGGGCTGCATAAAAAATACCAGCATGGCCGCCAACAACATCCACACCGTGTTCAACGAACCTGCCGCGTCGGTTTCTGTAACCAAGGCCGGAACCGTTCCGGCAATTTCTGCGCCCTCGGCGGCAGCCAACGTGGCCGGACACCATGCGAGCGCAAACAATATCATCATCAAACTTATCTTTTTCATCTTTTTTTTACCTTTAAAAAACAATACATTTTTTCACAAAACCGCGTTTCATTCTTCCTCATTGTTATAGAGGGCAATATCGCCGCGCTCGCCCGTACGGATACGCACGGAATCTTCTACGGGAATGACAAAAATCCGCCCATCCCCTATTTCGCCCGTGTGCGCTGCCTTCATAACGGCCTGAATGGTTTTTTCCACATTCTTGTCGCGCACCACAATGGAAACGAGCGTCCGCTCAATGTAGCTTGTGTCGTACATAACGCCGCGATAAATGCGGGCCTGACGCGATTTCCCGACACCACGCACATCGTAATAGGAAAACCATTCTATGTCGGCTGCGAGCAAGGCATCCTTAACATCTTCAAATCTCGTTTTGCGAATAATAGCTTCAATCTTTTTCATACTGTCTTTTTTTACCTGTTTTTAAAACAAAATGCCGAATACCAGAAACGCATCGTCGTTGGCCGGTGCAAAAATGGCGGCGACTGACAACTCTGTTTCAAAGGCGTTTCCGAAAGAAATCGTACGGGCGGCCTTGAGCGTCACATCCATCACCTGGAAATTATCACCATAGATGCCGGTCCAAGGCGAAAAACCAATGCCTGCCGAGCAGTTTATTTGCTTTACGGAAAACCCATACGTCACATCAAAATAGGAGGAAAAACGTTGCTTGCCTTCAGAGGTTTTGTCGAACGGACAGTAGAATATCGTATTCCAGCCAACCGACAAGGGAAATGACAAGGCTTCTTCAAAATCGTAGGACACCGAACCTTCCAGATAATGGCAGTTACCGGTCAGCGCGGTTTCTTCTTTCCAAGCGGAAAAATAGGCATTTCCCTGACCCGTCCACCAATAGTCGGTAAGTCCGACCGACAAACCCCGATAGCCATAAAACAGGCTGAGGTCAAACTCCTTGGATGCATCGGCAAGGCCTGCAAACGGTGTGCTTCCCCAAGCTCCCAGTGAAAATCCGAACGCGTCCACCGAAAGATAGGGCTGAATGCTAGCACCTGTTTGATACGTGCCGCGCCAAACGTAGCTGCTGACGATTTCCGCACCCACCGACACGGACACTTTTTTGTCATCTCCTCCCACGACATCTGCCGCATGTGCGGGCAATATTCCCGGCAACAAAACCGAGAGTAAGATACTCTTATATTTTTTCATAACTTCTTCTTTAAATGCGTTTGTTTTTGAATATGTCTGATAAAAACATCCTGCGACACACCGGATTTTTTCCGTTGTGTGTCTTCTTCCTAATTGTCAGCCGGCGATCCCCCAGAGGGGATCTGCTTCCGGATGCGGATACGCAAAAAATCAAAAGTTATTTTCATAAGTCTATTCAGCAAATCGCAACACTACATTTTCCATTCCTTGATACGCGCAATGGCTTCTTCCACATCGGGCGTATTGCCAAAAGCCGTCAAGCGCAGATAGCCTTCGCCGCCGGGCCCGAAGCCCACACCGGGCGTTCCGACCACGTGGCAATCGTGCAACAAATGCGCGAAAAATTCCCACGAACTCATGCCGGCGGGCGTTTTCAGCCAGATATACGGCGCGTTCACGCCGCCATAAACTTCCAGTCCAACCGATTTCAAACCTTCACGAATGATGCGCGCATTGTTCATGTAATACGCAATGTTGGCCTTGATTTCCCGTTGGCCCAGAGGCGTATAAATGGCTTCGGCTGCACGCTGTACGATGTATGCCGTACCGTTAAACTTCGTGCTTTGCCGGCGGTTCCACAGCTTGTTTAGTTCCACTTCTTCGCCGTTCATGCGGAAACCTTTCAGTTCTTTGGGAACCACTGTGTAACCGCAACGCAAACCGGTGAAGCCGGCCGTTTTCGAAAAGCTGCGAAACTCAATGGCCACCTGCTTGGCCCCGCGGATTTCATAAATGCTGTGGGGTACATCCGGTTCGGTAATAAAAGCCTCGTAAGCGGCATCGAACAGAATCAACACCTTGTTTTTCAGTGCATAATCCACCCATTTCTTCAACTCGCTTTTGGTCAGCGCCGTACCTGTCGGATTATTCGGATAACACAAATAAATGACATCGGGTTTTTCGGTCGGCAGTTCCGGGATGAATTTGTTTTCGGCGCAACAAGGAATATAGGCGATATCGCTCCAATGTCCATCGGGCAACAAATCGCCCGCTCTACACCCCATAACATTTGTATCGACATAGACCGGATAAACAGGATCCGTAATCGCAATCCGGTTATCCTTGCTTAGGATATCGCCTATATTTCCCGTATCGCTTTTGGCACCATCGCTGATAAAAATTTCCGTTGGGCTCAGTTTGACGCCACGCGCCTCGTAATCGTGTTTGATAATGGCTTCTGTCAGAAAATCGTAACCGCATTCCGGCCCGTAACCGCGAAAGGTGGCGGCATCTGCCATCTCATCCACGGCCCGATGCAGGGCTGCAATGACCGTCGGCGACAACGGACGGGTCACATCGCCTATGCCCAAACGTATGATGCGGGCCTCCGGATGGGTTTCCTTAAATGCAGCTACCTTTTTCGCTATTTCGGAGAAGAGATAACTCTCCGGGAGTTTCAAGAATTGTTCGTTAACCAATGCCATATATTTTCTTTTCTACCTTTTTATACCTTTTCAATATCCATGTTTCAGCAGAGCCAAACCCCATCGAAAACCGTTTCGGCTCCGCCGGTCATACAGACGCGGCCATCTTCGTGCCAAGCAATATCCAAATCGCCGCCCAAAAGCCGCAACTTTGCCTGCCTTTGCGTCAGGCCGTTCAGCACGGCCGCTACCAAAGTGGCACACGCACCTGTGCCGCAAGCCAGCGTTTCGCCGGCACCGCGCTCCCATACGCGCATGCGGATTTCCGTCGGGGAAACGATTTCCGCAAACTCGATATTGCAACGCTCGGGAAACACGGCGTGATGCTCGGCCAGCGGACCAAGTTTATGGATGTCCACCGCATCCAAAGACGGCACAAACAGCACAGCATGCGGGTTGCCCATGGAAACACAGGTCATGCGATATTCACTGCCGGCAACCACAATCGGGACATCGACCAGGCGTTCGCCGGGCAAACTGACCGGAATGGCCGCCGGTTTCAACACCGGCACACCCATATCCACCGAAACCCGGGACACTTTACCATCCGACACATGCAAATCAAGCGTCTTAATGCCGGATGCCGTCTCCAGCCGGATGCTTTTTTTCGTTGTCAAACCGCGTTCGTATACATATTTGCCCACACAACGCGATGCGTTTCCGCACATTTGGGCCTCTGAACCGTCGGCATTGAACATCCGCATCCGGAAATCCGCCTTGTCGGACGGCAGGATCAGCACCAAGCCATCCGAACCGACACCAAAATGACGGTCGCTCATTTTTACCGCCAAGCGCTCGGGATGCAGAACCTCGCGTTCCGTGGCATCGATATATACATAATCGTTGCCTGCTCCTTGCATCTTGGTAAAATTGATTCTGTTTGTCATTTTGCTTTGTTTTTATTTGTTTGAATTGCTTTTTGCTACAAATGCGCTGCAAAATTAATCATTTTGTCAATATGCAGCAAATTAATATTGTCATTTGCCCTACTTTTTTTACTCAAGTTTCGGATTGAAATAAAAATCGTTTTTGTAATTAATATCATTAACGTACAACGATATTATAGTTGCATATTATCACTTAGTACTTTCACGTTTTTCTAAAAAATATTGCTGAACAACATAAAAACCACATACGAACACACAAACATTCTGCTTGAATTTATCATAATTACAAAACAAAAAGACACCGAACAAATAGAATTCACAACAAAACGACAAAAAACAAAAACAACCTCCACAAAGGCAAAAAGAAAAACAGTCTGCCTCTTCGGACAAAGCACTAAAAACGTACCGTCACGCCGGCATGTATGTTAAACGGAGCCTGTGCGTAGTAACCAACCTCGTATTTTTGGTTTTCTTTCAGGAAACGGCCATCGGCATCCGCACCCTCAAAATAGCTGTACGACCAACCATTGGAGACATATTTTTCATTGAACAAATTGTTCATCTGCACGCGGAACGTAATGTCTTTCAGCATTTTATTCAGCGGCACGATATAGGCCAGGCTCAAATTGCTCACGCAATAGGCCGGCAACTTGGAAGCATCGTTCATCGTGTTGTCCAAATACTGCGAACCGACATAATTGGTCTGGAAGGCCGCCGTAAAACGCTGCCAGTCGAAAGTAACCGTGCTGCCGGCCGTTATGTTCGGCGAAAACGCGATGTCCACCGTGCCGTAGTCCACTTGCACCTGCCCGCTGTTCGCCACCACCTGCGGGTCGTTCCAGTCGGCATACCAGTCATCTATCCAGTCCGTGTAGTTCAGAATCTTGTTCCGGCTCCATGTCAGATTCGCATCCCAACGCAGGTGCTCGCCTATTTTCACACCGCCCATCAGCTCGATGCCGGCACGGTAACTGTCTTTTACATTGCGGGTTAGCGCCGCGCCCGTGTCGCTCAGCTTGCCGGTCAGGACAAGCTGGTTGTCGTAGTCCATATAATACAAGTTCAGGCCAAGGTTGAAAATGCGGTTGGCAAAACTGTATCCGGCTTCGTAGTCGTACAGCGTCTCGTAGGTCGGATGGTCGTTCGGGCCACCTTCTGTGTAGTTGTTGCGGGTCGGCTCGCGGTTGGCCATCGCAAAATTGGCATACACGTTATGTTCCTTGTTGCGATAGGTGATGCCGGCTTTCGGGTTGAAAAAATGGAACTCGTCGCGCATGTCCATCTCCTGCAAGTCCTCATCGTTCAGTCCCCACAAATGGTAGTTGATATAACGGTATTGCAAATCGCCGTACACCGACAGGCCTTTCATTATTTCCCAATTGACCTTGGCATATACGTTGGCATCCGTCTTGTCGGCTTGGTTGCGGTAATATTCGTTGTCCAATTCGTTCGGATAGTCCTGATTGAGCACATTGATGATTTCGCCGAAATGGTGGCCGTTGTACTTGTTTCCGGCACCGCCGACTGACAGCTGCAAGGACTTGGTGTTATAATTGACCGCCATGACACCGCCGTAAAAATCGTTTGCCAGATATTTTCGGCGTATCAAATCGCCGCTCTCCACCGTGTTTCCGCTGCCATCAACATAGGCAGACAGCCCGTAATCGGCAAAATCCTCTTCGGTTTTGACCTGTTCCGTGTAACCATTGCCGCGCGTATAGTGCAAGGCGGCATTCAGGCTCCAACGGTTGCTGAAAACATGCGACACATGCGCCTGATAGTGCTGCTGCTGGTAGTTGTCCGTATTGTTTTCGTAATACTGCAACTGCCCGTCCGCATCCGTGTAAACTCCGGCACCGTTGTAGCGCGGGTTGTCGCGCCACGTAATCGGGTCAATGCCATCCCAGGCAATTCCCGTCCTTTCCGCGCCGCCAAAAGCCATCAGTTTGACCATGGTCTGCTGCCCGTACCACGCCGCCGATGCATAATAGGAATACAAATCGCTGGCAGAGTGTTCAATGTAACCGTCGCTGTCCACTTTGGAATAACGGGCATCGAAGGCAAAACCGTGTTTCATGATACCCGTGCCGACTTTCACGCTTTCGCGCAAAGTGTTGTACGAACCGCCGTTGAACGACACTTCCGCATAAGGCTTGGCAGCCGGTTTTTCGGTCTGCATGTTCACCGAAGCGCCGAAAGCGGCCGCTCCGTTCGTCGATGTGCCCACACCGCGCTGCACATCCAGGCTGCCCATGCTGGCAACCATATCGGTCATGTTGACCCAGAAAACGCTCTGCGATTCCGAATCGTTCAGAGGCACGCCGTTAATGGTCATGTTGATGCGGCTCTGGTCAGTGCCGCGCACGCGGAAATAGACATAACCGATGCCCAAACCGTCGTCGGACGTAACCACCAGCGAAGGCGTGTGCCGGAGCAGATAGGGCAAGTTCTCGCCCATGTTGCCGGCCTGCAAGTCCTTGCCTTCCACTTTCGTGTTCGACAACGAGCCTTTGTTGCCGATACGGGTGGACGAAACAACCACTTCGTCCAAATCCACTTCTTTCCAAACATCGCCCGCTTCCGCGCTTTCCGCCATCATCGGGTGTTGTGCCAGCAGACACATGCCGCACAGCAATGCGGCCTTCCCTGTTTTTTTGCTCATAACAAATAAATTTTATGGCCGGGCATCCCGGCCGATTCAAAACTAAATTTGTAAATGAGTGCAATCGATAAATACGGATGATTTCCGCTCTTTCCCCTTCCACAATTACATGGCGGGTTCAAAGGGTATGATCTCAGCCCGAATTATTAAGGCACCCCATTTTTTTGAAAAAGGAACAAAAACCGAACGGAAAAACGCTCCGGCAATGGTTGAATCTAGGATTTGTCCGTTCTTGTTTTGCGCCGCAAAGATAATGCTTTTTTTGTAACGCAATAATTGAAGAGGGCGACCCGTTCTGTCATTTTTGACTTTGGGGCCACCCTCTTTTGTTTGTCGGAGAAATCCGTTAAAAATCAGATTTGTAAACGGATACCCAAGGCAATACCGCCTTGAAACAAACCCGAGCCGTTGAATCCTACGGAACCGTTACCGAAAGTCGGGCCGATGATCGGACGCCAGTCAAGCGACAGGTTCAACGGAAACCAGAAGTTGTACTCAATTCCGAGACGACCTGCAAAACCGGCATACGCCTTAATATTGTTGAAACCGTACATACCGGCTCCGCCACCGATACCGAGATACCAATTCCAGCTGCCTTGTTCCTTCCACGATCTGAACGGGAAAAGCCAGTCGTACGTTACGGCTACTTCCAAGCCATTGAATCCGGGCAGACCGAAATCAACTTCCAGCATGTTTGACGATCCCAACGAATGTTGATAAGAAAACTCCGCACCATAACCCAAGCGAGCACCAAATGCACGGGCCTGTGCGTTTGCTGTACCGACTGCTGCCAATACCATGACAGCCATAACAAACAAAACTTTTTTCATCGTTGTAACTTTTTTCATTACTATAAAAATTATGATTCAACAGTCCGGCAAAAGTAGCAAAAAATTTTGGATTTTGCTTCTATTTTTAAGCAAAATAGGATATAGGAAGATTATTTTGTAAATAAACCGCCTGTATGTACGTTGTTTTTGCCGGTTTTTTATGCCGATTTTTGGAGAAATGAAACCCTATTTCTTTCGTTTGCTGCATTTTGTCAGGAATCACTTGCAGCGTTGTGCCAAGGATGGTCTGAAGGGTCGGATGATTTGTTTTTTTGCAAAAAGCAGTACCTTTGCACCCGATTTTAACAAAAACGGGTGATTTCCTTTCCGGGAATTTGCCAAATGTAAAATTTGTACAAAATTCATCCATGTTTCAGCCAAAACTAATCAGTTGTTTGAAAGACTATTCGAAAACGCAGTTTTCCACCGATCTGATGGCGGGTATTATTGTAGGCATTGTGGCGCTACCTCTGGCTATCGCCTTTGGCATTGCCTCGGGCGTCAGTCCTACCGAAGGACTTATAACCGCCGTTGTTGCCGGATTCATTATTTCTTTGCTGGGCGGTTCGCGTGTGCAGATAGGCGGCCCTACGGGGGCATTTATCGTGATTATTTACAGCATTATTCAGGAATTTGGTCTGGGAGGCCTGATGGTTGCGACTGTCATGGCCGGTATTTTGTTGGTGTTGATGGGGATTTTCAAGTTGGGGAACGTGATTAAATTCGTGCCTTATCCGGTGATTGTTGGTTTTACGGGCGGCATTGCCCTGACTATTTTTTCGTCCCAGATCAACGATTTGTTCGGCTTGGGCATAACGGATGTGCCGGCTAATTTCATCGACAAGTGGATTTGTTATTTCCAAAACTTTTCACATATCAACTGGTGGGCGTTGGGCATCGGTGTGGCCAGTGTGCTGATAATTGTTTATACGCCCAAGATATCCAAGAAAATTCCCGGCTCGTTGGTAGCCATTCTGGTTATGACCGTTCTGAGTTGGGTGCTGGAAAAGTATGCGCATGTCGACACCATTACAACCATTGGCGATTTTTATGCCTTGCCGAAGGGTATTTCCGCGCCCAGACTTCCGGCCTTGCCGTTGGCCGAAGGGCAGAATTTCGTCGATTTGTTGCGCACGCTGTTTCCTGCTGCTTTCACCATTGCCATGCTCGGTGCGATAGAGTCGCTGCTGTCGGCCATGGTAGCCGATGGCGCTATCGGCGACAAACATGATTCCAACACGGAACTGATCGGGCAGGGTGTGGCCAATATCGTTATTCCGTTTTTTGGTGGCATTCCGGCCACGGGAGCCATAGCGCGCACCATGACCAATATCAATAACGGAGGCCGCACACCGGTGGCCGGAATGATACATGCCGTGGTGTTACTGTTGATTCTGCTTTTGCTCGGGCCGCTGGTGGGCTATATTCCTATGCCTTGCCTGGCAGGCGTATTGGTTGTTGTAGCATACAACATGAGCGGTTGGCGGTCGTTCATATCCTTGTCCAAAAGCCCGAAATCCGATTTTGCCGTACTGCTGGTTACGTTCTTTCTGACGGTCGTGTTCGATTTGACCATAGCCATCGAAATAGGTCTTTTGCTGGCCGTTGTTTTGTTCCTGAAACGCACCAACGAAACGACAGTCATTCGGTCGTTCCACGATGAAATAGACCCGGCGGAAAACTTGGATGTGGCTATTCACGAGGAGAAACTCCATATTCCGCAAGGCGTGGAAGTCTATGAAATTGACGGGCCTTACTTTTTCGGCATTGCCAACAAGTTTGATGAAATCATGAAGGCTGTCGCCGATGCGCCCAAAGTGCGGATTATCCGCATGCGGAAAGTCGCGTTTATTGACAGCACGGGCATACACAACTTGGAAAACCTGTGTTTGCAGTCGCAGAAGGCAGGTATTCGCGTCATTCTGTCGGGTGTCAATCCGCGCGTGCATGCCACCTTGCTGAAGGCCGGCCTGATAGATCTGTTAGGTCAGGAAAACGTGTGCAGCCATATCAATATCGCTTTGCAGCAGGCACAGAAATACGCGGACAACTGAGTTTTTTTTGCAGATCCCGTTTGGGCAGTTGGCTTGCAAGGGCATTTCCGCGCGTCCGGAGTGAGCTGTAAAGTTTGTTCAGTGTTTGCGGTAGGTTGTCGGCGAAATGCCCATTTGTTTTTTGAAAAACTTGCAGAAAGCCGC
Source organism: uncultured Paludibacteraceae bacterium (assembly GCA_964449415.1). GTDB lineage: Bacteria > Bacteroidota > Bacteroidia > Bacteroidales > Paludibacteraceae > CALUNA01. Next base: position 20,908 of record CAYUYS010000003.1, read on the forward strand.
TTGGTCGGAAAAATGCAGGTCTTCCGCTATCTGACCGACGGTTATTTTGTCATCTTCGAGCATAGACTTTGCATGCTGTATAATTTGCTGATACAGAATGACATGCGGTGTTTTGCCGGTAGTGCTTTTAATAATGCGCGTCAGGTGCTTGGTGGATATGCAGAGATGGTCAGCATAAAACTTGACCGTGTGTTCGGTAGCAAAATATTTGGAAACGAGTTTGATAAAATCCAACGTTATGAAATCCCGCTTGCCAATGTGGGATGAAGTTTGTACCGCATCTTTCTCGCGCATGAACAGAATGTTTCCCAATTCCAGACTGAAGCTCTTGAAATACAGCCGGATAAGTTCCTGCCGGTAAAAATGTTTTGTGTTAAAAAGGCTGTTCTCCAACAAGGAAAGCTGGCTTTCAAGGCTTTTGCATTCTTGGGTGGAAAAATGCAGAACCGGAATCTGTGGCAAGTCAATCAGCGGTCTGTGTGGACCGGGGTGCAGGCTTTTCAGCGATTCGCTGACAAACTCGAATGTGAACGACACACACCAAGCCCGCAAGTCGCTGCTGAAGGTGTGCAGACGAAGCGTGTCCATTTCCATAATGTCCAAAAAATCATGTGTCTTCAGCTCATAAGTTTCCCTTTTCCGATCCAAACGGATACTTCCGTTGCTCACCAGCAGGAACATGCGCGCGCCTTCTATGGTGTAACCTTCTAATTTTCTGAAGTCTTTCGGCGGAATCAGTAGGATGAGGTTTTCCAGAAAACGGTATGGCGAAAAGAGTGACAACAAATCTTTGGGAATCATACAGATTTCGTTTTTTTCCGCGCAAAGATAGTAAAGTTCGATTTTTAATAAAAATAAATTTGTCGGCTAAACAGATACGGGTTCTGCTAATAATTTATAACATGGAGCAAGATTGACAAATGATTGTCCCGTTTGTCCAAACAAAACAAATATGAATGCTTGTATCTTTGCGCCGCAAAAAAAAGAATGATTAGTTTTATGATTAAGGTAAAAAAGAAGTCCCTACTATTGGGTGTGTGCTTGTTGTGTTTGCTTGCTGCATGTAAGCGCCAGGAACAGCAACAGGACAACAGAGAAGAGTATCCTCTGATGAAGTTAAAGGCGGAAGACAGAATGCTGTCTGTCAAGTATTCCGCGGTGATTGAAGGTAAGCAGGATGTGGAAGTTCGTCCGCAAGTATCAGGTACGATTACGAAGGTTTTGGTAGAAGAAGGTGCTCATGTCCGGAAAGGACAAGTGCTGTTTGTGATAGACCAGATTCCTTACATAGCGGCTGTAAAACAGGCAGAAGCATCGGTTGCCACGGCAGAAGCCAACGAAGCGATTGCGGCACAGAATCTGGAAGGGAAACGGATTCTGCATCAGGACAAAGTGATTTCCGATTTTGAGCTTCGCACATCGGAGAATAATTACAAAAGTTCTGTGGCAACCTTGGAACAGGCAAAGGCCGAACTGGTAAATGCGCAAAACAACCTTTCCTACACGGAAGTAAAAAGCCCTGTAGAAGGTTATGCAGGCATGACATCCTATCGTATTGGCACATTGGTCAGCTCATCGCAGACAGACCCGCTAATCAGCGTGTCCGACAACTCCAAGATGTATGTGTATTTTTCCATGACAGAAAAGCAAGTGCTTGCCCTGACGGCGCAATACGGATCTCTGACAAAAGCACTTGCGTCTTTTCCGGAGGTATCTCTGGAACTGAACGATGGTACGGTATATGAGCACAAGGGCAAGGTGGATGTCATCAGCGGCATTATCGACAAGACAACCGGAACAGTGAGTTTGCGTGCCATATTCGATAATCCGGACAGACGCCTGCTGAGCGGCGGATCGGCCAATGTGCTGGTTCCTTACGACCGCCCGCAGAGCATCGTCATTCCGCAGGAGGGAACGTATGAAATCCAAGACCACATATATGCCTACAAAGTAGTGGACGGAAAAGCGGTTTCTACGCAAATAAAGGTATTTGCCATCAACGACGGAACGGAATATATCGTAGAAGAGGGCCTGCAGGAAGGCGATATAATTGTTTCCAAAGGTGCAGGTTTCTTGAAAAACGGAACAGAGCTTGTCGTTCCTGACAACCTGGCCACGAATGACAGCAGGGAGGAAAACTTATGAAACTGCAACATTTTATAGACCGGCCGATTTTGTCTATCGTCATTTCGGTCGTTATTCTTGTGGCCGGACTTATCGGACTTTATGCCCTGTCTGTGGAGCAATATCCGGACATAGCGCCGCCTACCATACGTGTTTCCACAACCTATAGCGGAGCCAATGCCGAAGCGGTACAGAAAAGTGTGATTGTGCCGCTGGAAGAGGCCATAAACGGAGTGGAAAACATGACCTACATGACCTCAACGGCCAGCAATACCGGTAGCGCGGAAATCACGGTTTACTTCAAACAAGGCAGCGACCCGGATATGGCCGCCGTGAACGTGCAAAACAAAGTGTCTACGGCTACTTCACTTTTGCCCTCGGAGGTGACCAAAGTCGGCGTTACCACCATGAAGCGGCAAACCAGTATGCTGAAAATCTTCGGACTTTACAGCCCGAACGGCACGTATGATCAAACCTTCCTTACCAACTACCTGACAATCAATGTAAAACCGCAAATACAGCGTATTTCCGGCGTGGGCGAGGTGAATGTCATGGGAGGCGATTATGCCATGCGTATCTGGCTCAAGCCGGATGTGATGGCACAGTACGAGCTGGAACCGAGCGATGTGGAGAGCGCACTTGCCAGCCAGAATATAGAGGCATCTACCGGCGCTATTGGCGAAGATTCTAAAAACGTATATCAATACACGCTGAAATATCGCGGACGTCTGGAAACCGAGCAGGAATTTGAGGAAATCGTGATACGTGCTTATGATGACGGACGCGTGCTGAAACTGAAAGATATCGCCCGGGTTGAATTGGGAGAACAGAGCTACGCTTATTCGGGAAGCGTAAATGCAGTGCCGGGAACCACGTGTATGATAAACCAAATGGCCGGTACAAACGCCAATGAAATCATCAAGGAGATAGACAGTTATCTGGAAGAATTGTCGGAAACCTTGCCGGATGACATGGAGATAGTGGAACTGATGAGTACCAAGAACTTCTTGGATGCATCCATCAACGAAGTAATCAAAACCCTTGTGGAGGCGATTATTCTGGTGGTGCTGGTGGTGTACTTGTTCTTGCAGAACCCGCGTTCCACGCTGATACCGACCATCAGCATCTTTGTTTCCCTGATTGGAACGTTTGCTGCATTGTACATTGCCGGGTTCAGTATCAACCTGCTAACCTTGTTTGCCTTGATTCTGGCCATTGGTACGGTGGTGGACGATGCCATTATTGTTGTGGAGGCGGTGCAGGTGCGCTTTGACGAGGGCTACCGTTCGCCTTACAAGGCCGCCATCAACGCAATGGACGGTATTTCATCGGCCATTATCACATCCACACTGGTGTTTATGGCCGTGTTTATTCCCGTGTCGTTCATGGGAGGTACGTCAGGCGTGTTTTATACCCAGTTCGGTGTTACAATGGCCGTGGCAGTAGGCATATCGGCCATAAATGCACTGACACTTTCGCCTGCTTTGTGTGCCCTGATCCTGCGTCCGAACGAGATTCTGGTGGATGGCAAAAAGCCGGAATTTTCCACTCGCTTCCGTTTGGCTTTCGACAGCGCATTCAAGCGTATCGTGTTGAAATACAAGAAAGGAGCCAAGTTTTTCATTAAACGGAAATGGTTGGCGTGGACCGCATTTGTGCTGGCGGTCGGCCTGTTGTTCTATTTCATGGCAACGACAAAAACGAGTTTGGTTCCATCGGAAGACACGGGTACCATTTTCGTGAGCATAGACGCGCCTGCCGGGAGCACCCTTGCCGAAACGGAAAGTATTATGAATGAGGTGGAAAAGGAAATGCTCCAGATTCCACAAATAGAAAACTTCAACAAAGTAGCCGGATTCGGAATGGCTTCGGGTAGCGGTGCTTCGCACGGTATGCTTATTATCAAGCTGAAACACTGGGACGAACGCCAAGGCGAAGAAAGTAGCGTGGATGCCATTACCAACGAAATATACCGACGTACGGCACACATCAAGAATGCCAATCTGTTTGTATTCTCGCCTCCAATGATTTCCGGTTACGGAACGGGAAACAGTTTTGAACTGTATCTGCAAGACCGCTCCGGCAAGGGAGTGGAAGCATTGAGCCAGGTAACGGATCATTTCCTGGAAGAGTTGAACAAACGCCCGGAGATTCAGCTTGCGTACACTTCTTTCAGTGCCGATTTCCCGCAATACCGGGTTGATGTGGACGAAGCCCAGTGTCAGCGGGCAGGTATCACAACGGAGCACGTGCTGTCTGTCCTGTCGGGTTATTTCGGAAGTATCTATGCATCCAACTTCAACCGCTTTACAAAACTGTACCGCGTAATTATTCAGGCTCCTTCGGAAAGCCGTAACAGCATGCAGTCTTTGGATAATATCTTTGTGAAAACTTCCGGCGGCATGGCACCCATCAGCCAGTTTGTGACATTGACCAAAACCTATGGCGCCGAATCGCTGACACGTTTCAACATGTTCTCGTCCATTAACGTACAAGGCATGCCGGCCAGCGGCTACAGTTCCGGAGATGTCATTCTTGCTGTGAAGGATGTCGCTGCCAAAGCCCTGCCTACGGGTTACGGCTACGAGTTTTCCGGCATGACGCGCGAGGAGGAACAGATGACCGATTCACACAATACGGTAATCATTTACGCTATCTGCATTTTGTTTATCTATCTGATATTGTGCGCATTGTACGAAAGCCTGTTTATACCGATGGCTGTGATTCTTTCCGTTCCCTTCGGTTTGATGGGTAGCTTCCTGTTTGCACGAATGTGGGGAATAGAAAACAATATCTATTTGCAGACCGGTCTGATTATGCTGATAGGTTTGTTGTCAAAAACGGCTATCTTGCTAACGGAATATGCCACCGAACGGCGCAAGGAAGGCATGTCGCTGACCCAGGCGGCCATTTCGGCAGCAGGCGTCCGGTTGCGTCCTATCCTTATGACGGCACTGACCATGGTGTTCGGTTTGCTGCCGCTGATGTTCGCGTCGGGTGTCGGTGCCAACGGCAATACTTCATTGGGTGTCGGTGCCGTGGGCGGAATGCTGATAGGAACCATTGCTTTATTATTTGTAACGCCCGCATTTTTCATTACATTCCAGTATATAGAAGAACGGGTAATGGGTAAACGAAAAGAAGACAGAACATTATGAGAAAGTTAGTATATGCCCTGTTGGGGGTAGTTTTATTGACAAGCTGTTCGATATACCGGAAATACGAGCGCCCGGAAGAACTCCCGCTGGATGGCTTGTACAGGGACAATGACAGTACGGCTGTGGCGGAAGATTCGCTGACATTGGGCGATTTGTCCTGGCAGGAACTGTTTCAGGATAGCTTGTTGCAAGATTTGATACGTTACGGTCTGGAACACAACACCGACATGCAAGTGGCCATGCTGCGCGTCAGTCAGGCACAGGCACAGCTGAAGGCGGCCAAACTTTCCTTCCTTCCGTCATTGACCTTTGCGCCGCAAGGCACACTGAGCTCCACGGATGGAGGAAAGACGGCGGCAAAAACCTACGAACTGCCCGTGCAAGCCAGTTGGGAAATAGACTTGTTTGGCAACTTGCTTAATGCCAAACGTGGCACACAAGCAGCTTTGCTGCAGCAGGAGGCCTACAAACAGGCTGTTTGCGCAGACCTGATAGCGAACATAGCCAACAGCTATTATACACTCCTGATGCTGGATGAGCAGGTAGCACTCAGTGCCTCTGCGTTGGAAATATGGGCAGAACAAGTCCGCATGATGGAAGCTATGTTGCGCGTGGGTGAGGAAACCGAAAATGCAGTTACGCAGGCGCGCGCCAGTTTGTATTCGCTGGAAGCCTCCCACAACGACCTGCTTCGTCAGCAACGTGAAGCGGAAAATGCGCTTTGTACGCTGTTGGGAATGACCTCCCGGCCCATCAAACGCTCTTCGTTGGAAGCGCAAGTCTTGCCGGAACAGCTAAACATAGGAGTTCCCGTGCGCCTGCTTTCCAAACGACCGGATGTCATACAGGCAGAGATGACATTGGCCGAGGCCTATTACAGCACCAATCAGGCACGTTCCGCCTTTTATCCGCAACTGGTTCTGAGCGGTAGCGGCGGCTGGACCAATGCCTTGGGCGAAGTCGTTACCAATCCCGGAGGCTGGATATTGTCGGCTGTCGCATCATTGACGCAACCGATTTTCAATCGGGGCAAACTGGTTTCAAACTTGCGTGTGTCCAAGGCTGAAGAGGAAATAGCCAAACTGAATTACAAGCAGACCTTGCTGAATGCCGGTGAAGAAGTGAACAACGCACTCTATGCTTCCGCATCGGCGCAACGCAACTGGGAAATTCACACGAAGCAATGCAGCGAGTTGGAACGTACGATGGAAACGTCGGAAGTCTTGTATCGTACGGGAAATGCCACTTACTTAGAATTGCTGACGGCCCGCCAGTCGTTGCTTGATGCCCGCCTGAATGTCGTTTCAGACCGTTATACACAGCTACAGTCTGTGGTTACGCTCTATAATGCCTTGGGTGGCGGCAGTGAATAAACAAGAACGGATAATACGAACCAAACAAAGGCCGGCAACATACGCCGGCTTTTGTTTTATTCAGTCGGGGATGTGCTTGCATGCCTTGGCAACGGCAGTTCTCCCGAAAAACACGCGTATGCTTGAAACCTATGGTTTTGAAAAAACATTTTGTGCGGCGGATAGTTGCATTTTCGTTCTTTTTTACTACTTTTGCACCCGCAATTGAGGCCCCGTAGTTCAGCTGTATAGAACGTCAGATTCCGGTTCTGAAGGTCGTGGGTTAGAATCCCGCCGGGGTCACAAACCAAACCGGATGTATCGAGAGAAACGATGCATCCGGTTTTGGTTTATTGGATTTCCCTGTTTTCCGATTATTCTACTGCACTTGGTAACACAGGCAATATTCATAAGACTCGTTCGGTTGCAGTTGCACGGCCAACACGAGGGTACCGGCGGTGTCGGGCACTACGGTCATGGTCATGCTGCCGGTTTCCGGGTCGATTACCCAGTTCTTGTGCCACGTGCTTCCGTTGATTATTGACCATTGGACACCGTTTTGCGGGCGCAGCGTGAACGTGTAGCTTTGTCCGCGTTGCAGCGTGCCGTTCAGCGGAACGTCTTCAAGCGCGCATTGCCCTTTGGTTTGGTAAAATGTGGGCAAAGTAGTTACCGAGCCGTCTCTGACGCCGGCCAGCAATTTACGGGTGTCGACGGCGTATTTTTCCAGCATTTCAGGATTGAAATTTTCAAGCCCTTTAATTTCCGGCAGCGCCGCGGCGTTTGCTTCTTCGAGCCGTGCCATGTCGGAGGCTGTGGGCTGCGCTACCTTATATTCCAGCACGGTGGCATAGGAACGGTCGTTCCCTTGTTTGAACCCGAAAGTCAATTCACCGGCTTCGGTGGGCACGATGTCCGCATAGTAAACGCCATCTTGTTGTTGCCATGTGGTCACGGCGGTCCGGTTTGAAATGATGGCCAATTCGCAAGGTTGCAGTTTCTGCACGGCAAAACGATAGTTTGTGCCTACGCGCAAGGTTTGTTTGTCGGGCACCTGATGGAGATAAATGATGCCCATGCCGGTGTTGTACACTTTGGGCAAATCCGTATCGCCGGCCATGCAGCGGTCGTATATGGTTTGTACGTCAAAGCCGAGTTTGCCCCACGCCGGTGTTATCGGTGGAAGCGCATCAAACTGACTGCGGCTGATGGGTTGTGGCAGCAGTTGGTAGGTTTCGTCGTTGGGGAAATGTGTGAAAATATTCCAGTAGGGACTGACGTGAAACCACGAATCGTCGTTCTCGTTTCGTATAAAAGTGCCGTTGTCCACCGAGCCGGCTCCCCAAGTGGGGTCAATCAGGATGCCGGTGTTGTCGCCCTCCACGATAGCAAGTATCCATGCGTGTTTTTCCACGCGTCCGTCGCGCGTCTTGCCCATGCCCGTGATGATATGCGTATTCAGCCCGACGGCTTCGGCCAGGCGGTAAAACAGTTCGCTGTATGCCTGGCATACGCCGCGGCGGCTGTCCCAACATTCGTCTGCGGTGTAGATGCTGTACGATGTGTCGTAGCTGATGTTGTCGCACAGCCAGCGGTATATGGCGTAAGCCTGCTTGTATTTGCTGTCGCAACCGGCTGTAATCTGTTGTGCTATAGGCGCATAGTCGTAGCGCGTCGGCGATATTTGCTGCACGTGGTGCTCTTGTGCCGTTATTTCCAAGGCGTAGGCCAAGGCAAGAAAAAGTATGACATGCTTCATTGTTAGGTATTTTTTTTATTATCTCGCAAAGATACAGATTTTTTTGAATGCCGGCCGTGTTTGGTTCTTGTAAAAAAAACGGCAGTGTGCTTGTTTTTGAAATTATCCAATTTTAACAATGCTCCTGTTGTGAAAATATAAAAAACAACTACCTTTGCGCTCTCCTCACGCCGATGCTGTTTGGCAGTAAGGTGATTAATGTGAAATATTTATACCCATAGCTAAAATAAATCGAACCATCTTAGAACGTAAAATTAAAATTCGCAATAAATATGCAGTACTATGTCTTAATAAATGGTGTCAAAGAAGGGCCATTTTCAGTTGAAGAATTGAAATCAAAAGGAATTTCAAGGGAGACAATGATCTGGAAGTCAGGACAATCGCAATGGCTTCCTATGGATCAAGTGCCGGAATTGTATGATTTACTAAATGAGTTACCACCTGAGCCGCCCACAACAAACAGAGTAATGCCCAAAACTTGGTTGGCCGAATCTATTCTGGTAACTCTTTTTTGTTGTTTGCCTTTTGGCATAGCAGGTATTGTTAATGCTGTAAAAGTGGATACGCTGTATTTAAGTGGGAATTATGAACAAGCTGTAATTCGTTCAAACAATGCGCGCAAATGGACTTTATGGTCATTATGTAGTGCGATTGTCTTTTGGATTTTTTATTTAGTAACAATAGGAATTATAGTAATTGTCAGTGAATTTTAATCTTTAAATCATGTAGTTATGGAAACAAATGTATGTCCTAAAACTTGGTTGGCCGAATCTATT
>CAYUYS010000004.1:0-25212 GCA_964449415.1 uncultured Paludibacteraceae bacterium
GCACCGGCCCGGCGCGCCTTGTAGTCGTTGCGCTTGCCTTCAAAGAGCTCGTATTGATTGAAATGGCAGTCCAAAGAACCGTTCAGCAGACGCACACGCAGGCTCGGCTTCAGGCATATACGCGCCAGCAATTCCTCCTGCGAACTGATTACCCATGCCGTGCAGCCGGTAAACCGGTGCTTCAGCGTGCGCCCCAAATCGGCGTAAAGTTGAGGCAGGTCGTCTCCGCCCAAGCGTTCGCCGTAAGGCGGGTTGGTGACCAAAAGCCCGGGCTCGCCCTTGCGCGTCAGGTTCCGGACCGCCGTTGGTTGCAAGTCTATGTATTTGTCCAAACCGGCGCTTTTCACATTCCGCCCGGCTATTTTCAGGGCGCGCAGCGAGCTGTCCGAGCCGTAACACTTGAAGCGGAAGGGGCGCTCTGCCGTGTCATCGTTGTAGATCTCGTTGAACAGTTCTTCGTCAAAGTTGCGCCATTTCTCAAAGGCGAAAGACGAGCGGTATATGCCCGGAGGTATGTTCAGGGCTATCATGGCCGCTTCTATGAGCAAGGTGCCCGAGCCGCACATCGGGTCGTAAAAGTCGCTCTGCCCGTTCCAGCCGGCCATAAGGAGCATGCCGGCCGCCAAGGCTTCGTTGAGGGGAGCTTCTGCCCGGGCCACGCGCCAGCCGCGTTTGTGCAAGGATTCGCCGGAGCTGTCTAAGGACACCGTGCATTGGGTTTGGGCAATGTGTACGTTGATGAAAATATCCGGGTTGCTGACGCTGACGGAGGGGCGTTTGTGGTATTTCTCCATAAATCGGTCGGCAATGGCGTCCTTGACGCGATAGGCCACAAACTTGCTGTGCCGGAATTCATCAGAAAACACCGTGGTGTCTATCGCAAACGTGTTGTCGAGGCCCATGAGCCTTTCCCAATCGAATGCCTTGACGTGCGCGTACACCTCGTCGGCATCGGCCGCCGCAAACGTGCAAACGGGTATCAATATGCGCGATGCCGTGCGCAGATGCAGGTTGGCTTTGTACATCAGGGCCTTGTCGCCCGTAAAGCTGACTGCCCGACGCTGCATCTCCACGTTGTCGGCCCCCAGCTCGGTCAGTTCGTGCGCCAGGACTTCCTCCAGTCCTTTGAATGTCTTGGCTATCATGCTGAAAACAGCTTCCGCAGGGCGGGAGCTGTTCTGTCTTTCATCCGACTCACGCTGTGTCATACCGGTTTTGTCTGTTAGTCTGTTGTTGCTGAAAATCTTTGTCTGCTATCTTCGTTGCACTATCCGCGCGCCTGCGGGCACATCCGTATCCACCCAAATGTTACCGCCTATCACCGCGCCGTCTCCCACATGTATGTTGCCCAGAATCGACGCGTTCGAATAGATAATCACATCGTTGCCGATGTGCGGGTGCCGCGGTATGCCTTTTATGGGGTTCCCGTCCTTGTCTAACGGAAAGCTCTTGGCGCCCAAGGTAACGCCCTGATACATCTTTACATTGTTTCCTATCACAGCCGTTTCGCCAATGACCACGCCCGTTCCGTGATCGATGGTGAAATACTCTCCTATCCTGGCTCCGGGATGAATGTCTATGCCGGTTTCGGAATGCGCCATCTCCGTGATGATACGCGGAATCACCGGCACGTTCATTTCCAACAAGGCGTGCGCCATGCGGTAGTTGAATATCGCCTTCAGGCCCGGGTAGCAAAAAATGACCTCGCCGTAGCTCTTGGCTGCCGGATCGCCGTTGTAGGCCGCCACCACATCCTTTTGCAGGAGGGAGCGCAATTCCGGCAAGCGATTGATGAATTGGCACGACAATTCTTCGGCCATTGCCTCCAAGTTGTCTATCGGCGAAGCGGCATCAAAGCATATTCCGGCGCGGATTTGGCCGGACAGCAAACCCGACAGACGCTCCACATTGACACCCGTGTGAAAAGAGATGGTGTCTGTATCTATCAGCGAGTTGCCGAAATAGCCGGGAAAGACCAGCGCCCGGGTCAGGCACACGATTTCCTCCAGCACCGGGAGCGACGGCATGGGTTCACTTTGGTGATGTTGGCTGCACGAGCTTTTGAACGATGAATATTCGGACAATTGCCGGATGGTATCAGTAAGTTTGGGATTCATTCGATTGATTTCTATGCGTTTCTAATTGCTTTATCTGTTGAACGGCACTTTGCACACGGGCCTCACCCGTACCGGACACGATGCCATAGAGCACCTGCAAATCATCCAGTTCACGCTTGTACCAGTCAAAAAAGTATTCACGTTTGTCACCGTTTTCGCGCAAAGGGTCAGGCTCCCAAGGCAAATCGGGCGTACACAGCAGGTAGAAGTCCATGGGGTATTCCCGCAAATGATCGGTCAGGAACGTTGGACAAGAGCCAAAACAATGCACGAGCCAGACCTTTGTGATAATCAGTTCCGTGTCGAAAAAACAATACGGCGCTTTATCCTCGCGTATATGTGCCAGTTCGTGCAATATCTGTGTGCCGGCTATCTTCTCCACATCGCGGCGGGTATACGGGCGTCCTATTTCTTCCAAGTAAGTGCGCGCGTACTCAGGTTCCCAGACCGACCGGAAATGACCTGCCAATGCCTGTGCCAGAGCCGTCTTGCCTGTGCTTTCCGGACCTATGATTCCTATTTTCTTCATAAACGACGCAAAAGTAACGACAAATCGGAAAACGCGCAACAGGCATCCTTTGTTGCATGCTTCCCTACCCTACGTATTGATGCACCTCGCTGCAAAAGAGGGCCATGTCTTCCGGATGTTCCTCAAAATGATTCCCTATAACGACCATGTCGGCACCTGCCTTCAATATATCGCGCAGCCGGCTGCGTGTGCGTATGCCTCCGCCCACAATCAGCGGAACGGAAACCATCTGCCTCACACGCCTGATTATACTGTCCGGGACTGTCAGCTTGGCGCCGCTGCCCGCCTCCAAATACAACAGCTTGAGCCCGAGCAGTTCGCCCGCCACGGCGGTTGCCAGCACTTCGTCACACGCATCGCGTTTCAACGGCAAGGTAGCACTCACACGTTCCACAGACGAACATCTGCCCCCATCCACCAGCATGTAACCCGTCGGAATGGTTTCCAAGCCGGAACGTTTGACATCGAGCGCGGCGGCCACCTGCTGCCCGATAAGGAACTCCGGGTTACGTCCTGAAATTAGGGTCAGAAACAACAAGGCATCGGCGTTGGCGGAAAATTGTGATGCACATCCGGGAAACAACACAACCGGCAGCGACAACTGCATCTTGAGCGAAGCGACCAAGTCGGCTACCCGTCCTTTACCGCCGCTGCCACCCACAAAGACAAAGTCAGGCGCAGCAGAAGCGATACAACGGCATATCTCGCCCGAAAGCGCAACCGAACATTTGTCCGGATCGAGCAGAACCGCTACCATTTTGCGCCCTTGGGCAACCTGATGCAATATGTAGTCGTATACATTCATTCGGTTTTTCTGCGTGCAAGTACCAAAACAAAGCCATCGTCAAGCAGATAATCCAAACGGAAACGCCGGCCATCGGCAGGCAGGGAAGCATAAAAACAGCCACCTGCCGTTGCAAGCCGGAAAGGCTCCACACGAATGGCTTTCGAGAAATCAACCGCCGCAGAACCCACCATTTTGTAGACCGCTTCCTTTGCCGACCAATACACATGATGTTTAGCCACCTCGGTCTGCGCCAATTCCTGCTGTTCTTCCATGCCCAAGAAACGTTCCCTGACACGCATAACCTTATTGCCAAGCACTTCCACATCAAGCCCTATTTCGTGATCCTTGCAAAAGGCTATTGCGGCATAGTCGCCCGAGTGTGAAATGCTTATGTATGCCGAATCATCTGCCAGACAGGGTTTCCCATCCAATCCGTAGACAATATCCTTGACTGTTCCGAAGGCCAGAAAAAACAGGTAACGAACAAATACGAATTCTTTTCGACGCTGCCGATTGCCAATACCATCCAAGGCACGAAAGTATTGTTCCGAACAAGACATTTCCCGCCATACGCTTTCCATATTCTCGGTCATCTGCCAGACAATGACACGCACCGCATCCATTTGTAGGTCAAGCACTTTCATATCATACCGTTTCAACGCCACTCAAAACTCTCTATCAGCCGCATGATGTCTTCCCTGACATAGTCAAGCACGGGAGCTATCGAGTCCTGATTCGGTGCGCTGTTAAAATAAAGAGCTCCGCGGAAAAAATGCGTTACACTATCCGTCAGCACAAACTGCACGGGCGAAGCCGTATGGCCATAAAGTTCGTACAAAACCCCGTAAACACGCTCCTCCGGGTGTTCAAATCCTATTTCGGGTATGGCATCTGCACGCGATGCATGTTTGTACACAAATTTCTGTGCATCGTCTGCGAGTGCGGCCAAATCACCGTTCACCGGCTTATAGCTGCAATGAATGCTTGCATTCAGGGTCGGGTAGAAAATATCTATCCAATACTTTTCGCCGGGTTCTGTCTTGTAAATCACGACGGCGTTATCCGACAAGTCGAATGCATAAGGCAGCCGGTCGCCTGAAAAAAAGCTGTATGCCGTGTCGGGTATCTGAATCCGCGGATAACCATACGGGCGTGGTATATAACCGCGCGAACAAGAAACCATCGTCAGCAGCACGCAGGCGCAACACACACCCGCAAACCAGCCACACGGTCTGTAGTTGCCCGTTTTCAGTCTCGTGTTTGTCCGGCTATTCATTGATGTGGAGTCTTATTTTCTTGATACGGAACTTGTCCACCGCCATCACCTCAAAAACATATTGTTCATAGCTGATTTTCTCACCGCTCTTCGGAATATCACCTTTCAATTCCAGCACAAGCCCTGCCAGCGTTTCCACTTCCGTCGTAATATTCGCAAACGTGTCGGAATCTATGCCGGTTATCTTGTAGAAATCATTCAACAAGATCTTTGCTTCAAAAATATATGTGTGGTCGTTGGTTTTCGTATAAAGCGTTTCATCTTCGTCGTATTCATCGCTGATATCGCCTACTATTTCTTCAAGGATATCTTCCATTGTCACCAAGCCGGAGGTGCCGCCATATTCGTCCACGACAATGGCGAGGTGAATCTTATGTTCCTGAAATTCCCGGAGCAAATCATCTATTTTTTTCGATTCCGGGACAAAATAGGCGGGACGCATCAGTGTCTGCCAACGGAAATTTTTGGGTTTGTTCAAATAAGGCAACAAGTCCTTGCTGTAAATGAGCCCTTTGATTTTATCGTTCGTGCCTGTATACACCGGAATGCGTGAATAACCGGAGTCGATAATAATGTGCAGCAATTCCTGATAATCGCACTTGATATCTATGCCGACAATATCCGGGCGCGAACACATAATGTCGGACACTTGGATGTTCCCGAACTTGATTATGCCTTCCAGCATGTCCTTGTCCTCATCTTGTTCGGCCACAGTCAACTCCAGAGCCTCCGACAATTCACTCATTGTGTTGTGCCTGTTCATCCGGGTGTCTACTGCCGAGGTTGCCTTTATCAGCCATTTGATAAACGGCGACAAGAGTTTTTCCAACGTCACGAACGTGCCGGCAGTCATTCGTGCCGTCTTCTTAGGAGCTTGGTTGGCATATACTTTCGGCATTATTTCACCGAACAGCAACAGAAAAATGGTAATCACTGCGATTTGAAGCACAAAACCGGCAACTGGCGCTTCTGAAAAATCGAATACGTGCAACGTGAAATGCGTCAGCAAGACAACGATAACAATGTTCACAAAGTTATTGGAAATCAATATACTAGCCAACAAAGCCTGCGGATGGTTCAATAGTTTCTGTATGTTTCTGTCCGCCTTTTTGTTACTCTGTTTTATTTCATTCAGGTCTTGCGGACTCAACGAGAAAAAAGCTGCTTCAGAACCGGATACGAATGCAGAACAGAAAAGTAGCACAAAACTCAGCGTAAGAGCAAGGTAAGCCGTCAGAGGAATCGGATTTGTGTTCAGAACACCTAAAAGAAGAGGCAAATGATCGGGGTCCAAGGATAGTAGATTTAGTTAAACATACAAGGCCGGAATTTTTCCGATGCCGCAAAATTACAACTTTTTTCCGATACACGAATTGTTGCACGACAATTACACTTATTTTCGTACATTTGCCGACACGAATCACGAACGCGAATTAGCATGGAACTTCCGCTTGCTTTCATCGAACGGACCCAATCGCTGTTAGGAACAGAATGGCCCGATTTTCAGCACTCCTTGCGGGAAAAACCACCGACCAGCATACGGCTGAACGACAAAATACCCATCCATATCGGCGAACCTGTGCCTTGGTGTTCCGATGGCAGGTATCTGGATGCCAGACCTCCATTTACACTGGATCCTCTTTTTCATGCAGGTTGTTATTATGTGCAAGAAGCCGGTTCCATGTTCGTACAGCAGGCGTTGGAACAATATGTTTCCCAAGACAGCCTGATACTCGACTTATGTGCCGCACCCGGCGGCAAATCCACCCTGATCAGCCAGTTTCTGCAACAGAAAGGCTTTCTCGTAGCCAATGAAATTATCCGTTCGCGTGCCTATGTCCTTGCAGAAAACCTGCAGAAATGGGGCAACGGCAATTTCGTTGTAACCTGCAACAAACCGGAAGATTTCAACACACTCAACGACTTATTCGACACGATTTTGGTAGATGCCCCCTGTTCGGGCGAAGGCATGTTCAGAAAAGATCACGGCAGCATTGCCGAATGGAACGAACACAATGTACACTTGTGCGCCTCACGACAGCGGGAAATCCTGAAATCGGCATGGAACTCACTGAAAAACAATGGTATACTAATATACAGCACTTGTACCTATAACCGCGAAGAAAACGAAGACAATGTCCGGTGGATATGCGAACACTTGGGTGCAACCTACCTGCCGCTGAACGTTGACCCGAACTGGCAACTGACCGACAGCGGCATGGGCTATCGTTTCTATCCGCACAAAACACGCGGAGAAGGTTTTTTCCTTGCCGTCATGCGGAAACACGATGGAACCCAACGAAACAGGCCGAGAGGCAAGAAACATACAGGCAAACAACCGCCTCCGGAACTCGGGCAGCTCCGGAATTGGGTGAACAACCCGCTTTGGCAAATTGAAACCAACGGCTCCCGCGCCTATGCGGTTCCGGAAAAATTCAGTGACATTGTCCGTATCTTGCAGCATTCGTTTTACATCATTACAGCAGGCACAGAACTGGCCGAATGGAAAGCCGGCAAATGGATACCGCACGCGGCCGTAGCTTTGTCCAAGTCGTTGAACCGACAAAACTTCGCTACGTTTGCCGCCGATACGGAAACCGCATTGGCCTATTTGCGAACCGAAACACTGAACCTGCCGGAAATGCCGTTAGGCTATATGCTCATCACGTTCCGGGATGCGGTACTTGGCTGGGTAAAAAATATTGGAAACCGATGCAACAATCTATATCCGAACGAATGGAGAATCCGAAACAAATAACCATATCCTTTTTGGGCACCGGAACATCTACCGGCGTTCCGCAAATAGGCTGTTCGTGTGAAGTATGCCGCTCGGCAGACCCGAAAGACAAACGCCTGCGTTCGTCCATACTCGTTTCGTGTGAAAACACCCGTATTCTCATTGACTGCGGGCCGGATTTCAGGCAGCAAGCACTGCAAACAGGTATTTCACATTTGGACGCAGTTTTGATAACACACGAACACTATGACCACCTCAGCGGCATGGATGACATACGCCCTTTTGGCAACGTCCCGGTTTTTGCCGAGCAACGTGTCCTGGACACCATTGTGCGCAACCTGCCCTACTGTTTCGGCAAGCACGTCTATCCCGGAGCTCCCCGCATCAGCCTGCATCCCATAGAAGCCGGAAAAACTTTCCATATCGGCACATTACCGATACTACCCCTGAGAGTTATGCACGGACAGTTGCCTATTCTGGGATTCCGTATCGGACAGATGGCTTATTTAACAGATGTAAAAACTATTTCAGACCAGACCATACAACAAATACAAGATCTGAACGTTCTAATAATTAACGGATTGCAACAGAAACCGCATCCCAGTCATCTGTCTATAGAAGAAGCAGTCGGCATAGCCGGGCAAGTCGGTGCCAAGCACACCTATTTCACGCATTTTTCACATAAAATAGGATTACACGCTGCATTGGAACACAATTTGCCGGCCAACATGCGCCCTGCCTACGACGGTATGAAAATAGAAATAACATGATATGACACTCGGAATCACACACAAAAACAAGATTATGACACGACTGATTTTTGCTGCCTGTATACTATGCACCTCGTGTGCCACCCAACGCTTGTACACGACATTGGATGTCATGCGTCCCGGCAACATGACATTTGCGCACGATGCAGTCAATATGCTCCTTATCAACAATACGGTACCGCAGCCGGAAAATTACGGACACCAGATTCATTTGAGCGGGCAGAAGCCCTATTCCGTCAAGCAGAACATTGACAGCGCATCCTTGTTCTGCCTGGCCGGTGCATTCGAGGACTTTGCCGATATTGGTTTTTTCCGCACCGTGCTGTTACAAGATGAATCGCAGAACAAATCGAACACTTTTTACGCCATCAAGCCTTTGAAAGCAACCGAAGTAGACAGTTTGTGCCGTATGTACAACGTCGATGTCATCCTGTCACTGAACAGAATTGCTGTCAAAGATGTCATTTCCGACTACTATTTGGCGGAAACCAACGAATATCTGGCCGCATTGGATGTCAAAACCATTTCCAATTGGTCCGTACATTATCCGGACAGCAGCCACTACCAATCCATAAGCCTGACAGACAGCCTGTTTTGGGAAGAAATAGCATACGACCGCAAACAAGCACTCGAACGCCTGCCTGCGCGCAACGATGCCATAGTAGATGCGTGCATTTTTGCCGGAAAACGTACATGCGAGCGATTGCTGCCGCGCTGGGAACAGGTAGACCGCTATTTTTTCAACCACCGAAATTCACAAATGAAACAAGGCATTGATTCCGTTTATCACAAAGCATGGGAAGGCGCTTTGGACGCATGGAAACCATTGGCCGAAACAAGCAAATCGAAATCAGTCAAGGCCAAAGCATACGCCAATATGGCTGTCGTTTCTGAAATTACCGGCGACGTAGACAACGCTATCAAATATGCAAATGCTGCTTTAACGCTATTTTCCGAATCATTTAGCCTGGATAGTTACGAATGCATTCATTGGATTTCTTTATATATAGCTGACCTATATCAGCGAAAATCTGACATAGAACTGCTGAAAAAACAGTTGTAGGTTTTCCGCCACAAACAATCGGAAAAAACGATGGAAATGAATGACGCAAAAAAAACGTATTACGAGCCGATGCACACAACCGAACATATTCTGAATCAGACTATGGTAAGGATGTTCGGTTGCGGACGTTCGGTCAATGCACATATCGAGAAGAAAAAAAGCAAATGCGATTACTTGCTGCCGGAGTGTCCGACACAAGAACAAATTGACTGCATAGCAAAAACTGTTAACGAAATCATTGACGCACATTTGCCGGTGGTGGTCGAATACATGCCGCGTGCGGAGGCCGCCAAGATAGCCGACTTGTCAAAACTTCCTCCCGAAGCAACGGACACGCTGCGTATCGTACGGATTGGCAATTACGACACTTGTGCCTGCATTGGACAACACGTAAGCAACACGGCCGAAATAGGAGGACATTTTGAGATAATCAGCCACGACTATGAAGACGGACGCTGGCGTGTTCGTTTCAAGATAAGACCATAACAACTCAACTTCAAATTCCCATAAAAATTACATGAAAGCATTACAACAACAAAAAATAGCCTTGTGTAGCGACCACGCCGGCTACGAACTAAAGGTAAAAATCATCGGTTTGCTGAAGCAACGGGGCGTAACCGAACCAAAGGATTTCGGCTGTCATTCGGCCGACAGTTGCGATTACTCCGATTTTGCCCATCCTTTGGCGCGTGCTGTGGAGCAAGGCGAATTTGATTTCGGCATTGCCGTATGCGGCAGTGGAAACGGTATCAACATGACCGTAAACAAACATCAGGGCATCCGTTCCGCATTGTGCTGGCAACCGGAACTTGCCTCGCTGGCGCGCTTGCACAACAATGCCAACGTACTCGCACTGCCTGCCCGATTTATCTCGGAAGAAACGGCTTTCGAAATTGTCGAAGTGTTCCTTACCACCGATTTTGAAGGAGGCAGGCATCAGCGCCGTATCGACAAGATTCCCTTGTGCGACTAACGGGACGATGCGTCTTCGTGAAAATGCTGACACTCACCGTGTTCATGTCCGTGATTGTGCCCGTTTCCGCCAAACACGGATATGCACATGTAAACGCCGACAACGATAAATAAGCAAGCGCACATGCGCCGAAACCATACCTCAACCGTTGCCATTCTGTTTGTCAGACGGCCCACACCGGAAACACCGTATGCAATGGTAAAAGCGATGGCTATAACGGGAAGTCCCGTAGCTATACCGAAAACAATTGGTAACAACCATCCGGCGGGCTGCGCCAATGTCATGGGAATCAACATGCCGAAATACAACACGCCACTGTACGGACAGAATGCCAACGAAAAGACAATGCCAAGCACAAAAGCCCACCACCAGTTGCCAGACTTGGATCTCCGAACCATGCGTTCGTTAAAGCTGCCCCGGTCGTGATGATGTGCACCATGATGATGAAATTTGGATATAACCAACATGAACAGGCCACAAACGATAAGAAACGGACCCATGGCCGGTTCGCCGTATGTCTCGAAAAAATGTTGCACGTGAATAATATCGGCACCACACAAGAACACCAAAGCCAGAAAAGAATAGGCCAAAACCTTTCCCAAGGCATACATCAAGCCATTTAAAAGGACCGTGCGCTTGTGCTTCACATCCTTGCTGATAAAACTTATGGCTGTTATATTTGTGCAAAAAGGACATGGGCTGATGGTGGTCATCAATCCTAACAGGAAAGCCGTTACGATTGGAAAGGCACTATTGTCCACTACATGTTCCAACATATCGCCGAGATTTGAATTTTGAGCACAAAAGTAATATTTAATCTGATTTGGCACAAGGATTGTAAACGAAGCCCCCGTGCATATAAACATGAAATTCTCGTATCGACATACAACCATCTTGTGCATGTTCTTATTTGTTTCGGGTATCTTGCCGGCCCAAACGACCGGAAAACCCGAACGAACCCCTGAGCAAGAGGCTGAAAAACAAACAGAAACCATGCAACGTGAACTTGATTTGACACCCGAACAAGCCACACTTATCCACGATATCAATCTGAAATATGCAGAAGAACGGCAGCAGACGAATACGCGGGCGGAAGCCATGAAGCGCATGCTCCACAAAAATGAGGACTACAAACGCGTGCTGACCGAGGAACAATACCAACATTTGCAAAGCAAACGAGTAGAACGACGCACGCGCCCGTTGGAAAACAGTGCGGACGAAAAGCAACGCACAACAAGCCTGCAATCACAAAGACCACAACCCGCACGAAGCGTCCCAACCACAACCGAACGAATCAAAGAAAATACAACACCGGCAACACGTCAGTCGGCAGAGGCAGCACAAGAAAACCGCAGCCAGACAACATCGATACGCATCAACAGCACAAGCACCGGCCGTCCTTCGGCTACCGGCAGCCAGACGCTTCCACAACGTAATCCGACAACACCAACAAAACGATAAAAATATGCCCAATCCCTTTTTCAGGTTCAAGCAATTCACCGTATATCATGATCACAGTACAATGAAAGTAGGCACTGACAGTGTCTTGCTGGGAGCATGGACGCCATTGGATGGCACCGAGAGAAACATACTTGACATAGGAACAGGATGCGGACTTATTGCCTTAATGCTGGCACAGCGCGCAGACAAGGCATTCATCACTGCCATTGACATAGACCAGCCTTCTGTAGAACAGGCTACCGCCAACTTTTCCGCAAGCCCTTGGTCAGAACGCTTGTACGCCAGGAATATATTTGCGCAAGCCTTACGAGGGCAGACAGACAAGCACTTTGATCTTATCGTCAGCAATCCGCCATATTTCGTAAACAGCCTGCCAAATCCGCAACAGAAGCGCATGAAAGCACGTCACACGTGCACATTATCACATATAGAACTGTTGTTTGCGAGCATGGAACTATTGACAGAAAACGGGAAACTGGCACTCATATTACCCGTAAACGAGGGCATGCAGTTTATTGAACAAGCGCGGCCCGCAGGTCTGTTTCTCATACATCAGACGACTGTTTATCCCACACCGCAAGCCGCTCCCAAACGTTTGTTGCTCTGTTTTTCGAAGCAACCGGCAAAACATACGGAATCAAACCTAATCATTGAAACGGCGGGACGGCATGTATACTCCGAAACATACAAGCAACTGACACAAGAGTTTTATCTGTGAATATTTCTGACGTTAAAACATTATGTATACGACAGTTGCCCACCAGACCGCGCACGGAGCATAGCTTACATACCAGGGAACAACCGGCCGGTTTTCTTGTGCTGGCAGGAAGGCAAAAAAACGGCGGAGCACAAGGTTGGCACACACAGCGACTGCCATTCCGACCATCAATCCTCCCAGAATATCTCCGGGATAATGTACACCCAGATATATCCGCGAGTAAGCGTTGAAAACGGCCCACACGAACAACAAGATGCCGGTTGGCCACTCTTTTCTGCCCGTTATCAGGCAAAACGACATGGCCAATCCAAACGAGTTGGCTGCATGCGAAGAAACAAAACCGAAACGACCGCCACGATAACCGTTCACAATATGCAGCACTCCCTCCAGTTCCGGCACTTGCGACGGGCGCGGACGTTCTACCAGATTTTTTATGATGGTTGATGATATAAAATCAGACAGACCGACGCAAATACCCAACACAAGCAAAATCCAGAATGCTTGTTTGCGCCATCGGTAAATGACCAGCAATGCCAATACAAGATACAGCGGAAGCCACGTCAGCGAACGACTGTAATTCCACATGAAGTTATCCAAAAAGGGTGTATGGAATCCATTAAGCCACAGAAGTAGTTCTGTATCAATGCGTTGCAGCATAAAGATTCGGTTAGATTCTTTCCACGTTTGTTGCCCTAAGCCAGCCCACATTTCCGTTACCGAAACCTATTTCATACCATTCGCCCAATGTTTCCCGAATGGTAACTTTCGTCCCCTCGTGCAGGATAAACAAATCGGTACCACTCTGGTCAGGCGAACTTTTTACGGATACGGACCCTGTCATAACAATGGCATCGGCATGTTCCTTAAATTCGCTGTGCGTAATACCGGCAAAAACAAAGGTCATAATGGACAGCCCGATGAACAAGACACCGATACGGAATCCTAATTTGCGGAATGCGAGCTTCTTCCCAAACGCAAACAAGAAAAAAGACAATATGAAAAGCAGAAAAAAAGCAATGCTGATACATGCCCAGACATTGGGCAGCAACAAATGCATCAGATTAATCACCCAATTACGAAGAAAGAACACATGGGTATCTTCCACCTTGTCAATAATCCGGGCCTGGGCCAGCTCAAGATTGTATGCTGCATCCTTGTAAAAAGGCTTCAGACGCAAGGCACGTTCATAATTCAAAATAGACTTGCCAATTTCGTGCTGTTTGTAATAGGCGTTACCCAAGTTATAGTACACTTGCGCCGACAGACCTTCTGTCTGCAAAATTTCCTCATACAACTGCGCTGCCGACTGATAATCGCCGTCGGCATAAAGCTCATTGGCTTGTGTAAACTTGTCCTGTGCAAGAGTTGCCAAACAGAAACACAGCAGCATGCATATATTAGTGAGTCGCTTCATTGATTCTTATTTTAAACATTCTTCCAGATTACTAATTACCTTAACTACCTTTGCGTATAATTCGCCCATGGGATCCTCGCCCGAAGCAGGTGCGTAGCGTGCAAATTCGCACGTGTTCAATACATCAATAAATGCATCTATGTGTTCCTGCGGAACCTGATGCGCCGCGAGTTCATCACAAACATTTGCCTTGTTCAAATTAGCCATGGGTATGGAAAGTTTGTCACTCAAATAAATCCAAGAGGCTTTCAAAACCTCGTCATAGAACAGTTCCTTCTTGTTTTCTTTCCAATATTTCTTGGCTGCCTTCAGACGTTTCTGAGCAACTTTATTGGCTTTTTTGTTCTTGCGTCTGGCCACATCGGCATTTTCCTTAATCTGTTTGCGGAAGAACACAAACATGAGAGCAGCCAACATCAGCGGCAACAGATAACACAGCCAGAATTTCCACGTACCGAAAAACAAAACCGGTTCCGGCCTCAAAGCCACGGGTTGTACCGCAATATACCGAATATCCGTACTGATCTGTTTCACATCTTCCTTGCTTACATAGGTACCGACCACGGCCGTATCATCCGATTCACCTTTTTCCACGGTCAGGGAATAGGCAGAGGTTTTGAGTGTCTTGTATGTTTTGTCCTGCGTATCGAAATACGAGAACTCCATGGGCGGAATGACGAAACTGCCGGCAGAGCGGGGAATAGCCAAGTATTCGATTTTTTTAGTTCCCGTCACACCCGATGTCGTGTTTTTAAAGTTGTTTGCTACTTTCGGATCGTACAATTCAAAATCGGTCGGGAAGTCCACGGTAGGAGTTTTGAGCAACTTCATATTGCCCGTTCCGGAAATGGTCAGCGTCAAGGTAACGGCCTCGTTGGTTTTTACCGTTGTCTTGCTGAGGTCTGAACTGATATTGAAACGCCCGACAGCACCTGTAAACCCGGCCGGTTTGCCCGGCGGCAACGGATTCACGTTGATTTTTACTCCCGGAGCTACCAGCATTTTCGTAACGTTCGTGTAAGAGGCAAAAAAGTCATCAAAAATACTGCGCACCTGCGAACGATTCTGCACCCGTATGACAGCTTCAAATCTGGCCGGGTCAATTTCTATGACCCCTGTCTGTTGTGGATAAAGCAATACCTGATGCAACACGACCGTACCATAATTACGCCCGTTGTAATGTTCATAATCCAGTTGCTTTGTGCTGTTCTGCTCTATGCTTTGCTGCAAAAAGCCGTTAAAGTCGGGCAATTTCGTATTATTCGTAAATTGGGTTACATCTACCAGCGTATAAAGTTTATAGGTAAGCAGAATGCATTCCTGCTCGTACACGTTGGTTTTTGAAACCTGCGTTCGTATGAATATATTCTCATCGGAAATCGATGATCCCGAAGCATCGTTGTTTTGGCGCGACTGGCCTTGGGCTTGTCTTTGGCCTCCCGATTGCCCTTGCCGAGACTGTGTCTGATCCGGTGGCAACACCTTTATTTTAAGGCCATTGGATGTATATTTCTCACGGTTGACCGTTATACTGGCCGATGGAATGGTAAAAGTGCCTTCCTTTTTAGCCATTAACGTATAGGTATAGGTTTTTGAAGCGTTGCTCGTCCGTTTGCCGTTAATGAAGGTTGTGCTGGAACTCCTGCTCTCAAAGGGGCCGGCCAACACTTCAAAGTCTGTTATTTCCGGCATACGCAAATCTTTTGCTCCCAACGAGTTAACTACATAGGTCAGTTGAAACGGCTGATCCATAATCACCGTATTGGGTGCCGATGCTGTAAACTGCACCTCATCGGCAGCAAACGCGACCGGCACTGTCATCAGGCACAGCCCGAGTAACAAGTATATATTTCTCATCTCCTTTATCATAATTACCAATCTTTTTCTGCTTTCTTCGCGCTTTTCATGGTGGATCGTTTGGCTTTTTCCTGCGTTTCTTTCTCATCTTGCAACAAAGCCTCCAGAATCTGCTCCGCATTTTCCTGGCTCATGGTTTGCTCCTGGGGCTGTGATTGAGGCTGCTGGTTTTCCTGCTCATCCTGCTGCTGTTGCTGTTGTTGTTGATCCTGATTGTTGTCCTGATTTTCGTTGTTGTTATCCTGATTCTGCTGCTGTTGCTGCTGCTGACGAAGCATTGTTTGTGCATAAGCCAGGTTGTACCGGGTTTCGTCATCTTTCGGATTGTTTTTCAACGCCTGTTTGTAAGCCGCTATGCTTTCTGCGTATTTTTGTTGTTGCAACAACGAATTACCTATGTTGTGGTTCACCTTTGCCAGTTTATCCTTGTCGTCTCCGGCCAGATTGCCGGCTGCTTTGAATTGTTCAATTGCATCGTCATACTTTTCCTGTCGATACAAGGCATCACCCAAATTAAAGCGCCCTTCAAAGGATTTGTTGTTCTTGTCCAATCCTTTGCGGTAATCTACTTCCGCCTCCGTATATTTTTCTTGTTTATACAATTTGTTGCCGGACCGAATGTCAGCACTTTCCTGTTGCGCCATAACCATAACGGAAAACAGCAGAAAACCTGCCAACCACAGCATCCGTCCGGATGTATAAGCTGCTATTTTGACGACTTTCATTGCCATATATAACTTGTAAACCTACTATTCTATTTATACAATTCAATTTTGCTCAAGCGTTTGTTTTTGCGGCTAAACACAAAGAAATCAACAATAAGCAGTAGCAAAGCTATCCACACGAACGACTGATACTGCTCGTTGTAATCGGCATAAACCGTAGTTTCTATCTCTGATTTTGCCAATCCATCCAGTTCCTTGGTCAGTACGCGAAGGGCCGTGTTCGTATTGTCTGCTCTCAGATAAATACCGTTTCCTGCCTGTGCAATCCGGCGGCACATTTCCTCGTTCAGTTTGGAAACAACCACATTGCCATCCTTGTCTTTGTGAAAACTCATGGTTCCCTCAATCGGAATCGGACTGCCTTCCGGTTTTCCTATCCCCACTACATACACGGAAATACCTTTTTCCTTGGCCAATTTCGCTGCGCCGACTGCATCATCCTCGTGATTTTCACCATCCGTTATCAGAATGATGGCACGTGCTGCTTCGCTCTCCATGCCAAAAGATTTAATGGCTATATCCAAGGCAGTACCAATTGCCGTTCCCTGACGGGGCACCAAACTGGGCGTGACATTAGACAAAAACATTTTGGCCGACACATAGTCGCACGTAATGGGGATTTGTGTGTAAGCATCGCCTGCAAAAACCACCAATCCGACTTTATCGTTCACCATGCCATCCACCAATTTGGAAAATAACTGTTTGGAGCGTTCCAGACGGTTGGGCTGTACATCCTGCGCCAGCATGGAATTGGATACATCCAATGCTATCATAACCTCTATGCCGCTACGTTTCACACTTTGTTCTTTCATGCCGTATTGCGGCCGTGCCAATGCTACGATAATCAGTGCCAATGCCGTTATCTGTAATATGAACTTCAGGCGCGGACGCGAAACGGAAGCGTTCGGCATCAGGCTTTTCAGCAGTTCCGGATCACCAAATGCA
The DNA here is from genome assembly GCA_964449415.1 of uncultured Paludibacteraceae bacterium. GTDB lineage: Bacteria > Bacteroidota > Bacteroidia > Bacteroidales > Paludibacteraceae > CALUNA01. The sequence goes on from CAYUYS010000004.1 coordinate 17,373, forward strand.
CGCAGGCGTTTGCGCTGAAGACGACGCACAAAATAATACATGACAATCAATACGGGAATGATTATCAGTAAAAACAACAATTCGGGATATACAAATCTGAACATATCAATTGGTAATCGATTTTATGACTAAATTCCGTATCAGTATTTCCAGAATTACGCAAGCAAAGGCCACAAGCACAAATATTCCGTAGCTTTCAGTTTTTTTGCTGTATTCCTGCACGCGTATTTTTGTTTTTTCCAGTTCGTCTATCTGCTGATAGATGGCGCGCAGTGCTGTCGCATTGGTTGCGCGGAAGTATTCTCCTCCTGTTGTCTGCGCTATGTCTTTCAATGTCGTTTCGTCAAATTCCGAGTCTACGGTCACATACTGTGTCCCCAAGGGCGTTTGTACGGGAATGCGTGCCTGGCCATACGAACCCACTCCGATGGTATACACACGTATGCCAAAGGTTCGTGCTATCTCGGCCGCTGTTGCCGGCGCTATCTCACCCCGATTGTTGGAACCGTCGGTCAGCAGAATAATCACCTTCGATTTGGTCGGACTGTCTTTCATCCGATTCACGGCATTGGCCAATCCGAGCCCTATGGCCGTGCCATCTTCTATCATACCGTACTCCACACTTTTAAACAGATTCACCAACACGGCATGATCGGTGGTAAGCGGACATTGTGTGAAGCTTTGGCCGGCAAAAACCACCAAGCCTATATTGTCATTGGGCCGGGCCAGAATGAATTCTGTGGCAACATTTTTGGCTACTTCCAAACGATTGGGACGCAGGTCTTCGGCCAACATGGTACTGGATATGTCCAATGCCATCATAATGTCAATGCCTTCGGTTTTTTCGGTACGCCATTGGTTGCTCAGTTGCGGACGCGCCAGCGCCAGAATCAGCAAGGTAATGGCTATCACACGAAGGGCAAAAGGGACATGCAGGAAATAAACCCGAAACGATTTTGGAAAGTTACGGATGGTTCTGTGGGTTGATATTTGAATACTCGCATCCGATTTTCGCATTTCCCAAAAATACCAGAAAACAATCGGTATCAGCAGGAATAGTAAAAACAGATATTCTGGATTGTTGAATGTCATATTTTTGAATAAATCTTCCTTTTTCTACGTGTACTTATTGCCAGTGTCATGCGTCTTGAGCCGTTTCCGGCTGTTCAGTTTCCTTTGCCATGGTTTCGTGTACAAAGAAATAGGCATTGTTCAAACTCTGCTCGTTTTCGTCCGGCATGGCCGTCCACTTGGCGAACTTCACCAAATCGGCAAGGGTAAGCATCTGTTTTAAGGCTTCATAGGCCGACTTGGACTCCAGTTCGGGTTTCAGCGTAGCCAAGATTTCCATGGATGTCATTTCCAAACTGCCTATGCCGAACACACCGTCTATATACTTCCGCACAACATCGGTCAGTTCCGTATAATACATTTTCTGGCGTCCGTATTGCTGCCACACTTTCTCCGCCTTTATCTTGTCGAGGGCTTCGAGTGCCACCTCATGAGGCGGTCTTTGCGGTTCGGAGGAAATCGCCGCCTCCTCTTGCTGCCTGTGGTATTTCTTATACAGGAAATAGCCCAAAACACCCAATCCGGCAAGTAGCAGTATCAGCAATACGATACGGATAATGCCCCACCAGTAGATGGGAGGAGCATACGTCCCTTTTATGTCTGTTATGGCGTGGCTGACCGTATCGATGACAAAGGGCTGGATGACGTTCAAGGTTATGGCATTTGAGTAGACCGTATCGTTTCCATACACGAACGGTTGGGCCGGAATGTAATACAAAGAATCTTCGAATGCTGTTATAACCAGACGTTTGGATACCAGAATCCGGTCCGCTGTCAGGCTGACGGTATCCGGCGAACTTTGTTCCACTATTTCGATGCCATCCATCAAGTGGTCTGTCCACAACGGCATGTTCACCGGCGTGCCTGCCGGCTGCGCTATCTCAAAAGTCAGGTTGGTCTGATCACCTATCACGATAGCTGCCGTATCTATTTTTGCATCCACACTGACAGTTTGGGCACACAGAGCTGTGCCACACAGAACAGCCATCCATAAAACACATATTTTCAACAAAATTTTTCTCATACAGAAAGGTTTCTTCTTTTCGATACGACAAAGTCTTAAGCCCGCATTTTGAACAGTTTCATCAAGGCTTTCACAAAATCGTCGGATGTACTCATGGACACGGAATCAACTCCGGATTTGACAAACGCCTGCTGTATGTTCAGCTGTCGTTCTCCCCAAGCATCCTTGTAGGCTTTTGTCAGGTGCTTGTCCGACGTATCCACCCAAATGCGTTCTTCCGTTTCCGCATCCTTCAGTTTCAGCAAACCGATATTGGGCAATTCGGTTTCGCGAATATCGTACACCTGCAAGGCAGCTATATCATGTTTGCGGTTGGCTATGATGAGTGCATCTTCAAAATTCTCGTCAATAAAATCAGAAATCAGAAATGCAGTGGAGCGTTTCTTGATGACATTTGTGAAGTAACGCAACACATTGGCTATGTCCGTTTTGTTGCTTTCAGGCCGAAAATCGATCAATTCGCGTATGATATGCAATACATGCTTCCGGCCTTTCTGAGGCGGAATGAACTTTTCTATTTTGTCTGAAAACAGGATAACGCCAATTTTATCGTTGTTCTGAATTGTGGAGAAGGCTATGGTAGCGGCAATTTCGGCTATCAGATCCTTTTTTGTTTCCGTAACGGTTCCGAAATTTCTGCTGGCCGACACATCGACGAGCAACATGACTGTCAGTTCGCGTTCTTCTTCAAAAACCTTGATGTAGGGTCGATTGAAACGGGCCGTCACATTCCAGTCTATGCTGCGGACATCATCGCCTAATTGGTATTCACGGACTTCGGAAAAGGTCATGCCGCGCCCCTTGAAGGCGGTATGATACTCACCTGCAAAAATATTCTGAGAAAGACCGCGCGTCTTAATCTCTATTTTACGTACCTTTTTTAATAAGTCTGTCGTTTCCACCGTATTTCCCTTACCGATGATACTCTTGTTTATGGAACTTCTACTGCATTCAGAATTTCCGTAATTATTTCTTCAGAAGTCATGTTGTTGGCTTCTGCCTCGTAGCTCAGTCCGATACGATGGCGCAACACATCGTAGCATATCGCACGCACATCTTCCGGAATTACATAGCCACGCCGTTTAATGAACGCGTATGCGCGTGCTGCCAGTGCCAGATTGATGGAGGCACGCGGCGAAGCACCGAAGGCGATCATTTCTTTCAGCGAATCCAATCCGTAATCCTGTGGGAAACGTGTCGCAAACACAATATCGACGATGTAGCGTTCTATCTTTTCGTCAATATAGACTTGTTTGACTACCTCGCGTGCCGCAATAATTTCCGCCTTGCTGAGGATGGGGCTGACTGCCGGCTTGTCCTTGCTTATATTCTGACGTATAATCTGTTTCTCTTCCTCTTTTTTAGGATAGTCGATAATTACCTTCAGCATGAAACGGTCTACTTGTGCTTCCGGCAGCGGATAGGTTCCTTCCTGCTCTATCGGGTTTTGTGTAGCCAGCACAAGGAAGGGTTCTTCTAATTTGAAGGTTGTCTCACCAATGGTAATCTGACGCTCCTGCATGGCTTCCAGCAAGGCACTCTGCACTTTGGCCGGCGCACGGTTAATTTCATCTGCAAGGACAAAGTTCGCAAATATAGGGCCTTGCTTGATGGTGAATTCCTCGTTCTTCTGGCTGTACATCTGCGTTCCAAGCACGTCGGCCGGCAACAAATCGGGCGTAAACTGGATGCGACTGAAATTTGCTTCCACCAAATCGGCCAGCGTTTTGATAGCCAATGTCTTTGCCAGTCCCGGCACACCTTCCAGCAAAACATGCCCGTCGGACAACAAACCAATGAGCAAGGACTCTATCAAATGCTTTTGTCCTACAATAACCTTGTTCATGCCCAACATGAGGGCATCTACAAACGAACTCTGACGCTCAATGCGCTCATTCAGTTCTCTAATGTCAATGATTTCCGCCATAAACTTATGTACTTTATACTATGTTCTTTGTCTGTTTAAAACACAAAATTCTTTGCAGCAAAAATAATTGATTTTGAAATGTTAAATCCACTGTTTAACCACAATTAACCACAATTTGCAATAATAGAAAATCCCCTTCCAACTGCTATCTGATTTGTAAATTTACCTTTCATTTATAAAACCAAAAAAGCTACCTGCCGACTCGGACAAATAGCTCTCCTGAAAGGTTGCTGCTGTTCAATAGTTACGCGCAAAAACCACGCGTTGCGCAGAGGGTTTGCCTGTCACCATACATTTCCCGGGAATCTTCTCTTCTTCCAAAGGTATGCAGCGTATGGTTGCCTTGGTCTCGTTTTTTATCTTTTCTTCCGTTTCGGGAGTGCCATCCCAATGACACAACAGGAAACCGCCTTTTTCTATCTCGACCTTAAACTCATCATACGAATCTACAGTCCGCGTAACAGAACTGCGATAATCATACGCTTTCTTGAATATGTTGGCCTGTATTTTATCTAACAATTGCTGCACATGGGTTTCTATGCCGTCCAGAGGCAGGGTTTCTTTGGTCAGCGTGTCACGGCGGAACACTTCAATCGTATTGTTTTCCATATCGCGCATGCCCATGGCCAGACGCACCGGCACGCCTTTCAGTTCGTATTCTGCAAATTTCCATCCGGGCTTTTTCGTATCGTTGTTGTCAAACTTGACGGAGATACCCGCTTTTCTGAGCTTTTCCATCAGGTGAGACACCTTTTCTGCTATGGCCGCCTGCTGTTCGGCATTCTTGTAGATGGGGACAATCACCACCTGGTAGGGAGCCAGTTTCGGCGGCAAGACAAGCCCGTTGTCATCGGAGTGGGTCATGATGAGTGCGCCCATCAGGCGGGTGGACACGCCCCACGAAGTAGCCCAGACGTAATCCTGCGTGTTGTCCTTGGTAATGAACTTCACATCGAAGGCTTTGGCAAAGTTTTGTCCCAGAAAATGCGATGTCCCTGCCTGCAAGGCCTTGCCGTCCTGCATCAGGGCTTCTATGCAGAAGGTTTCTATCGCGCCGGCAAAGCGTTCATTGGCCGATTTCACGCCCTTGATGACGGGAATAGCCATAAAGTTTTCCGCAAAGTCGGCATATACGTTCAGTATCTTCATTGCTTCCGCCATGGCTTCCTCGCTGGTGGCGTGGGCGGTGTGCCCTTCCTGCCACAGGAACTCGGCTGTACGCAAAAACAGACGCGTACGCATTTCCCAGCGCATGACATTTGCCCATTGATTGCACAAAATGGGCAGATCGCGGTAGGAGTTTATCCAGCCCTTGTAGGTGTTCCATATTATTGTTTCGGAGGTGGGGCGCACAACCAGCTCTTCTTCCAGCCGGGCATCCGGATCCACAACCACGCCCTTGCCGTCCGGGTCGTTTTTCAGGCGGTAATGCGTCACTACGGCACATTCCTTGGCAAAGCCTTCCACGTGTTCCGCTTCCTTGCACAGAAAAGACTTGGGAATCAGCAGGGGGAAATACGCGTTCTGGTGCCCGGTTTCCTTGAACATACGATCCAGCTCCGCCTGGACTTTTTCCCAAATGGCGTAGCCGTAGGGCTTGATAACCATGCAACCACGTACCGCCGAGTTCTCAGCCAAATCCGCCTTAATAACCAAATCGTTGTACCACTGCGAGTAGTTCTCGCTGCGTGAGGTCAGTTCTTTTAATCCTGTTGCCATAATTACAGACTTGTTTTTCGGGCGGCAAAGGTACAATAATTTTAGTGTTTTCCGAACAGGATTCTTCCTTAGCTTGCATTTTGGCCCGGGCAAACCTTGTTTGTGCTTAAAAATGTGAACAAGCGCGGCCGGCTGGTTATTTACATCTGTGAAACGCACCCGCCGCGTTAAAAATAACGCCGGAAGGCGAAGCGGATGCACGTGTATTTTAAAAATTATCCGTACATTTGCCCAAACCAATTACCAAATTACAACCCTATGCAAGATACAAAAGAACGTGTGGCTGCCCTCAGAGAAGCCATGAAACAACAGCGTGTCGCGGCGTGTATCATACCGGGAACAGACCCGCATGCCAGCGAATACATAACGGAACATTGGCAGGAACGTGCCTGGATATCCGGGTTTACCGGCTCGGCGGGAACGGTGGTGGTGACACAAAAGGCAGCGGGCCTGTGGACTGACTCGCGCTATTTCCTGCAGGCCGAAATGCAACTGCAGGACACCGGCATAGCCCTGTTCAAGGCGGGCCTGCCGGAAACGCCAAGCATAAACGCCTGGCTCGTTTCCACCCTGAAGAAAGGCGAACGGGTGGCCGTGAACCCGGAAATGTTCTCCGTACAGGCCTATGCCGAGATGCAGACTGCCTTCGGAGGGGCGGGACTGGAACTGATACCCCGTGACTTCCTGAAAACCCTCTGGCACGACCGCCCCGGCCTGCCTACCGAACCGTTCTTCGTGCTGGACACGGCATACACGGGCCGGAGGGTGGACGAGAAACTACAGCAAGTACGGAATGCGATGGAAGCGCAGGGCGCGGATGTCTGCATCTTCGCGGCGCTCGATGAGATTGCGTGGCTGCTGAACATACGGGGGACGGACGTGGACTACAACCCGGTGGTGATTGCGTACGCCATGGTGGAGAAGGAACATTGCACCTTGTTCATTGCGCCGGAGAAACTGACAGCGGAGACCGTGAGGTATGTGGTGGCTAACAAGATTGCCGTGGCGGACTACGAGAACATTTACTCGGCGCTGCGGACCATCCGGGGAGAGAGCACCGTGATGTACGACGGCACAAGGCTGAACCGCGCACTATTTGATGCGCTGCCGGCACACTGCAGGAAGATAGACCGGCCATCGCCGGTGACGAGGCTGAAGAGCATCAAGAACAAGGCGGAGCTGAACGGCATCCGGAAGGCAATGCTGGCAGACGGAACGGCATTAGTGCGGTTCTTTATGTGGTTAGAGCAGAACGTGGCGGACGGGCACCTGACCGAATACGATGTAATGACCATACTGAAGGGCTTCCGGGCGGAGGACGAACGCTTTATGGGCGACAGCTTCGGGACGATAGCGGGCTACGGGCCGAACGGGGCCATAGTGCACTACGCCGCCGACGACGAAACCTGCGCCACCCTGCAGGCGGACAACCTGCTGCTGCTCGACTCGGGGGGGCAGTACATGAACGGCACCACAGACATTACACGCACCGTTAGCTTGGGACAACCGACAGACCAACAGAAGCATGACTTCACCCTCGTGCTGAAGGGACATATCGCATTGGCGAGGGCCAAATTCCCGAAGGGGACAAGGGGCTCCCAATTGGACGTGCTGGCGCGGCAGTTCCTGTGGGCGGAAGGACTGCACTACGGACACGGAACGGGACACGGCGTGGGCCACTTCCTGTGTGTGCACGAAGGCCCGCAGAACATCCGGATGGAGGAGAACCCCACCGCATTGGAACCGGGAATGATCGTCTCCGACGAACCGGGCATATACCGCACGGGACAGTACGGCATCCGGACGGAAAACCTGCTCGCAGTGGTGAAGGACGAAAGCAACGAGTTTGCCTCCTTCCTGCGGTTCGAGACGCTGACCCTGTTCCCCTACGACCGCTCACTGATAGAGACGGAACTGCTGAGCACGGCCGAGAAGGACTGGATAAACAACTACCACCAACGGGTGTACGACAGCCTCTCGCCACTGCTGAACAAGGAGGAACAACTCTGGCTCAAAACTCGATGCGCTACGATTGACTAAGCTGCCCTACCCCACACCTGCCTTCTTGCCCGCTGCGCGGGCAAGAAGGTTTTTTAAGC
>CAYUYS010000004.1:25312-26959 GCA_964449415.1 uncultured Paludibacteraceae bacterium
GCTCTAAGCGGCGGATTTGCCGGTGGCAGCGGATGTGGAACAGCAGGGCCGCTATACTGAGCCCCACCGCAAAGGCGATCCAGATGCCGGAGGCCCCCAGTCCGGCCGGGAAGGCCAGCAAGTAACCCAAGGGCAGGTTGATGCAGATGTAAGCCACAAAGGCGTAGAGCATGGGCCGGCGCACGTCGGTAAGGCCGCGCAGAATGCCTGCGCCGACGGCCTGCAGACCGTCCGAGAGCTGGAAGATGCCGGCCAGCACCAGCAGGGGCGCGGCAGCGGCGGCAGTGGCGGCATCGGGGGTGAAGAGCCAGGGGATGTGATGCCGCAGCGTAATCATCACAGTGGCCATAAGGGCATTGACCAAAAGGCAGAGGTGCACACTGGCCCGGCCGGCCATGCGGAGGGCCGGAAAGTCGCGCATACCCAGCTGATGACTGATGCGGATGGTGGTGGCCGACGACACGCCCACTATCATCATAAAGGCTAAGTGGGAGATGTTCTGCGCTATCTGATGGGCGGCCTGCGGCACGGCCCCGAGCCAGCCCACCATGATGGCGGAGAGGGCAAAGGCGGCCGTCTCCAAGAGCATGTGCGCCCCGATGGGCATACCTATCCGGGCCATAGCGACGATGCGGCCCCAACTGATGCGCCGCCACCGGAAGGCCCGCACGTAGGCCCACCACTCGGCCCGCCGCCGCAAGGCCCACAGGAACATGAGGGGCATGAGCAGGCGCGAGAGCAGCGTAGCCAGCCCGGCGCCCAATACACCCAGCTGCGGACACCCCCATTTACCGAAGATAAAGACATAGTTGAGGAGGATGTTGAGCAGGTTGGCGACCACGGTAATGAGCATCGCCACGCGGGTGTTGCCCAGCCCCTCGAGGAATTGCTTGCCGACGCAGAAGAGCAGCAGCGGCAGCAGGCTAAGCACCAAGGTGAGGTAATAGGGCGTGGCGAGCCGGGCCACGCGGGGCACCTGCCCCATCCGGCCCAAGAGGGGGATGAGGGCCGCCAGCAGGAGGGTAATGAGGAGGCCCAACAGCAGGCTGAAGGCCGCCCCGTTGTGCAGCAGCCGGGCCACTGCCCCGCGCTGCCGCCTGACGTAGGCCGCGCCCACCAGCGGCGTTATCCCCATAGTGGCCCCCATCGAAAAGACCATCCCTATCACAAAGATCGCGTTGGCAAAGGCCGCCGCGGCCAGTTCTTCCGTTCCCAAATGCCCTACCATCACGGTGTCGGCCAGCTGCACGATGCCTCCCCCCAGCTGCGTAAGCATGATGGGGACGGCCACCCGCAGGTTGCGCCGATAGTAGGGGAAATACTGCTTCCACTGCATAACTCAAGTCGGTTTAACACCTTGCTCGCACCCTGTGCCGGGCCCCCTTAGTCGCCGCTGCGGTCGATCCGCACTTCTACCGACAGGGCTGCGTTGCGCAGGGCATCTTTGGGGGTAAATATCAGTTTCGGGGTCTTGAGCGCGGCGGTCACGGTCACTTCTTCGGGCGAGTTCATCCGCCTCGAAGGCACCATTACCCGGTAATGCCCCAGTTCGGCCAGGTCCACACTCAGGCCCATGCCTATCGCCTCGCGCAGCACGTTGGAGAGGCTTATCAGCGCACTCCTTACGTCGCCTTCGGAGAGGGCTGT
>CAYUYS010000005.1:0-25016 GCA_964449415.1 uncultured Paludibacteraceae bacterium
CGTCCTCATTTTCCTACACTTGCAATCCCCCGATCAGTTCGTTTATATCGTTTATGCCGTGGCGTTGCATGTATTCGTTTATGCCGGTTGCCACTTTGGCGGAAACCGCAGGGTCAATGAAATTTGCCGTGCCGATTTGGACGGCAGTGGCACCGGCCAGCAGAAACTCAATGGCATCGCTTGCGTTCATGATGCCGCCCAGTCCGATAATCGGAATGCGTACGGCCTTGCTGACCTGCCAAACCATGCGCAGGGCAATCGGTTTGACACATGCGCCTGACAAGCCGCCGGTTATCGTGGACAACAGAGGTTTGCGCGTTTCTGCATCAATGGCCATACCCAACAGCGTGTTTATGAGCGAAACGGAATCGGCACCGGCGGCTTCGGCTGCGCGTGCAATTTCTGCAATATCGGTCACGTTGGGCGACAGTTTTACCATCAGGGTTTTACGGTAGGCCTTCCGTACGGCCCTGACAACGCTTTCCGCGCCGGCGCAACTTGTGCCGAAAGCCATGCCGCCTTGTTTGACATTCGGGCAGGAAATGTTCAGTTCGATACCCGGAATGTCTTCCAGCTCGTTGAGTTTTTCGGCCGTTGCCACATAATCTTCTATGGTTGAGCCGGATACGTTTACCAAAATTCGGGTGTCAAAATGCCGGATGTTCGGATAAATATGTTCGATGAAATAATCGACTCCTTTGTTTTGCAGCCCGACGGCATTGAGCATGCCCGATGGCGTTTCGGCCATGCGCGGATACGGGTTTCCTTCGCGTGGTTGCAAGGTAGTTCCTTTTACGACAATGCCGCCTATGTCCGACAAATCCATAAAGTCGGTATATTCTGTGCCGTATCCGAAAGTGCCGGAAGCGGTCAGTACGGGATTTTTCAAGGTCAGTTTTCCTATGTTTACTTCTGTTTTCATGCCCTTAAAAGTTCAAGTCGTTGATATTGAATACGGGCCCATCCGTACACACGCATTGGTGTCCGGCTTTGGTATCGGTTACGCAGCAGAGGCACGCGCCTATTCCGCAGGCCATTTTGTTTTCCAGCGAAACCTCGCAGGCTATGTGCTTTTCGGTCGCTTTTTGGGCTACGGCTTTCATCATGGGCGTCGGGCCGCAGGTGTATATGAAATCGAAAGTTTCCCGTTCCCAAATGCTGTGTTGCGTAACGAATCCTTTCTCGCCGGCGCTGCCGTTTTCGGTTGTCGTGAACACGGTGCCGTATTTTGAAAATTCGTCCACCTGCAACAGTTCTTGTGCCGACCGCGCCCCCAACAGAAATGTCGTCTTTACACCCTTGGCTTGCAGTTTTGCACCCAAGTAGAGCAGGGGAGCAACTCCTACGCCGCCGCCCACGAGCAACACATTTTCGCCTTTTCCGGCCGTGGAAAACGTGTTGCCTAACGGCAAAATGACATTGAGCGTATCGCCGGCGTATGTTTGTGCCAGTTTGTTTGTGCCGGGGCCTACGGTTTGTATGAGCAGCCACAATTCATTGCGCGCCTTATCGACATAGTGGACGGAAATGGGCCGGCGCAAGAAGGTGTCGCCGGAATGGTCGATGCGTATTTGCACGAACTGTCCGGGATGCATTTCCGGCAGCGTCGCGTTTTGTGTCAGTTTGAGCAGTACGGTGCGCTCGTTCAGACGCCGGTTTTCGGAAACGGTCAGATCCAGTATTTGTTTCATTTTCTTTGTGTTGCGTGTTTATTGCGTACGTATTTTGTCGGGATTTTTCTCGATGTAGTCTTTCCAACCGGAATATTTTCCGTGTGTTACGGGTTTGCCCAATTGCAGGAAATGGCAATAGGCCACGGCCACGGCATCGGTTGCATCCAGCTTGACTTGCATTTGTTCCTGCGGAATGTGCAGGAAACGGCGTACCATGTCAGCCACTTGCTCTTTGCTGGCCGAACCGTTGCCGGTCAGTGCCATTTTGATTTTCAGGGGCGCATATTCATTTATGGTCATGTTGCGGAACAATGCGGCTGCAATGGCGACACCTTGGGCGCGCCCGAGCTTCAGCATGGACTGCACGTTTTCGGCGTAAAATTGCGATTCAATGGCCAGCTCATCGGGCCGGTATTCGTCAATCAGTTCCAGTGTCCGCACGAAAATCCGCTGCAATTTTTCATACGGGCTCTTTAGTTTCCGCATGTCCAATATGCCCATGGTCAAGAGGTTAGCGGAGCGTGAGCCGCGTGTTTGCAGGATGCCGTAGCCCATAATGTTGGTTCCCGGGTCGATTCCCAATATCGTCTGTCGTGTCTGAACGGGTGTTTGCATGTTGAAAAAAAGTGGGAACAAAAGTACAAATTATTTGGAAATATCCGGAAAACTTTATTACCTTTGCGGCGTTTTCAACGCACGGGGGTTTAGCTCATCTGGCTAGAGCGCGACACTGGCAGTGTCGAGGTGAGCGGTTCGAGTCCGCTAATCTCCACGACTATTTTAAGTATTAACAAAAACGAAACATTATGGCTCACGTAATTTCAGACGATTGTATCGCTTGCGGTACATGTATTGACGAATGCCCGATGGAGGCAATCTCAGAAGGCGATATCTATAAGATTGATCCGGATCTCTGCACGGACTGCGGTTCTTGCGTAGCTGTTTGCCCGTCGTCGGCAATCAACCCGGCATAAATCACCTATTGATAAAAACTGCACAAAAGGCCATCCGATTTTCGTGTCGGGTGGCTTTTTGTGTAGCATGGGTGTGGAAGTGGACTTGTCCGGTGATGGATACATTCTCAATCATTGTTTTGTATGTATGAAATCCTTTTTTTTCAATTTTTAATTTCCGGAATTATCCGGTTTTGTGTTTTTATTCCGTGGAATTTCCGTAACTTTGTCAGTCTTTCTGACAGAATGGCGCAAAAAAAGGAAATGTGCGCATAAAATAAGCGGCTTATGAATGTGACAGAAGTACAATCCATCAAACAGCGGTTCGGGATAATCGGCAATTCCGATGCCTTAAATAGGGCCATAGAGGTGGCCGTGCAGGTTGCTCCGACCGATTTGTCCGTGTTGATTACGGGCGAAAGCGGTGTCGGCAAGGAACGTTTTCCGCAAATCATACACAATTACAGCTTGCGCAAGCACGGGCCGTATATCGCGGTCAATTGCGGTGCGATTCCCGAAGGGACCATCGACTCGGAGCTGTTCGGACACGAAAAAGGCTCGTTCACCGGAGCTACGGCCGACCGCAAGGGCTATTTCGAGGTAAGCGATGGCGGCACCATCTTTCTGGATGAAGTGGGCGAACTGCCGCTCTCCACGCAAGTCAGGTTGCTGCGCGTGCTGGAAAGTGGTGAATTTATCAAGGTCGGTTCGTCCAAAATACAGAAAACCAACGTGCGTGTTGTGGCGGCAACCAACCTGAAAATGTCCGATGCCATTCAGGACGGGCGTTTCCGCGAGGATTTGTATTATCGTCTGAATACGGTGCCTATCAGCGTTCCGCCGTTGCGCGAACGCAAGCAGGATATTCCGCTGCTGTTCAGGAAGTTCGCATCCGATTTTTCGGAGAAATACCACATGCCGCCCGTGCGTCTGACGGAAGAAGCGCGTGTGCTGTTATGCAATTATTATTGGAACGGTAATATCCGCCAGTTGAAAAATATCACGGAACAGATTTCGGTGATAGAGCAAAACCGCGAGATTTCGGCGGCTGTGTTGCGGCAATACCTGCCGGACAACGAGGTGAGCCGTACGCCCGCACTTTTGCTGGACAATGCGCACAATCGTAAAACCTTCCATTCCGAGCGCGAAATCCTGTACCAGGTCTTGTTTGACATGAAGAAAGACATGAACGACCTGAAAAAACTGGTGCATGACTTGATGAACGGTCAAGCGCCGGATGTGAAAGCGGATGCCGCTGTGTTAGTGCCGGCTTACCAAAAAGAACCTGCGCCCCACAGCGTCGTGTCCTATTCGGATGTGGAAATACAGGCCGTCAAACATGCGCACAAGTATGCCGATGTGGATGATGCTGAAACCTACCAGGTTGCGGAAGAATACCACGAGGAACCGAAACCGGTGGCCTCGACCATGCAGGAAATGGAAAAGGAAATGATACGCCGCGCTTTGGAGAAACACCGCGGACACCGAAAAGCCGCTGCCGACGAATTGAACATATCGGAAAGGACATTATATCGGAAAATAAAAGAATACAATTTACAATGAAGCCAATGATTATGCGCGGTATCAAGGCATTTTGCCGCTGTAGTGTTGCTGTTTGCGTTTTGTTGTCGGGAAGCGGATGCACGATTTCATACAAATTTAACGGTGCATCTATCGACTACAGCAAAATTAGAACTATTTCCATTGCTGATTTTAACAACCATGCAGAACTGGTTTATTTGCCACTGGCAAATGATTTTTCGGAAGGACTGCGCGATATTTATACACGTCAGACACGTCTGCAAATACTCCGGCAAGGTGGCAACCTGGAACTGGAAGGCGAAATTACGGGCTACACCCTGACCCCTCTGGCAATCAGTGCCGATTCGTATTCATCGGAAACGAAGCTGACCATGACGGTACGCGTCCGGTTTACGAACAATGTGAATCCGGAAGAGAGTTTTGAGAAAGATTATACGGCATCGCAGACCTTTGACAGCGACAGTATGCTGACTGATGTGCAACAGGAATTGTGCGACATCATGATTCAGGAAATAGCCGAGAGCATATACAACGATACGGTAGCCAAATGGTGATATGGATCTGGAAGAATACATATCGTTGTTGGAAAGCCCGGATAACATAACATCCCGCCAAATTGATGATTTCAGGGAAATGTTGCGTTATGCGCCTTATTGTGCCACCACGCGGCTGTTGTTGTTGAAGGGATTGTATGCACTCAATGACATAAACTACGCCGCGGAGTTGCCCGGAACGTTGCTGTATGCGCCATCGTCGCGTGCATTGTATCGGTTCTTGTTTGCCGATGCGCGTGCAGGCAGGAAGAAAAAACGGCATGGCGGCGACTATTTTTCCATGTTGGAAACCATGGAAAAAACCCGTCAGCAAACAAACGAGAGTTTGCAAGAGTTGGCGGAAAGGTTGCGGCAGGCCCGTTTGATGTTGCAGCCGGAAGCATCTTCCGGCCGGACCGCAGGTCAGGAAACGCAGATGGTGTCGCAGCATCAAGCGCGAGAACAACATTTGGCATCGCCTATCTCGTTGGAAATTAGTGAGGAAGCCGTAAAGGAATGTATCCGCGTAAAAAAATATGCCGAAGCCATCGAAATATTGGAACAATTGAGTTTGATTAATCCGAAAAAAAAATCTATCTTTGCCGACCAAATCCGGTTTCTGAAAAAGATACGCTAATGTTCTTATTGGTAGTTCGTTGTGTGGCAGAGACCGGCTGCAAAACAGAATATTTTTAAATCATTTTAATTGACATGTATATTTTACTTACTGTTTTAATTGTCATCGCAGCGTTGTTGCTGATTTTGCTGGTTTTGGTACAAAACTCCAAAGGCGGAGGCCTAGCGTCCGGTTTCAACAGCGGTAATCAGGTTATGGGCGTACGCAAAACCACCGATTTTCTAGAAAAATCCACATGGAGCCTGACAGCATTTATTGTCGTGTTGGCGATTGTGGCCGTTGGTATCCGTTCCAATTCAACCGGACAGTTGACTAACGAATCGCAAGTGAGGGGAGAGTTTGAACAGGTGCAGGAAATAGAGAGTGCCGTAGTGCCTGACTTGCAGGAGAATGCTGCATATCCGATAGAACAGCCTGCCGAACAAGCTGAATAAATTTCAGATGCAAATAAAAAAGAAAGGCCGTGCCTGCGTTTGAGGTACGGCCTCGATTGTATAATACTTATATATTCTATCCACGAATCATGACATTTCAGGAAGAAATAAAACGCAGGCGCACATTTGCCATTATCTCTCATCCGGACGCGGGAAAAACAACGCTGACAGAGAAACTGTTGTTGTTTGGTGGCGCCATTCATGTTGCAGGAGCCGTCAAGTCCAACAAAATAAAGAAAACGGCAACTTCCGACTGGATGGAAATCGAGAAACAGCGCGGCATATCGGTAGCCACCTCCGTAATGGGTTTTGAATACGGACCGTATAAAATCAACATATTGGATACGCCCGGACACCAGGATTTTGCGGAAGATACTTTTCGTACACTGACGGCCGTCGACAGCGTTATTATTGTTATTGATGCCGCGAAAGGCGTTGAAACACAGACACGTAAATTAATGCAGGTGTGCCGCATGCGCAAAACGCCGGTCATGGTGTTCATTAACAAAATGGACCGTGAAGGCAAAGATCCGTTTGACTTGCTGGATGAAGTGGAAACGGAATTGGGCATTCATGTGCGTCCGTTGAGCTGGCCTATCAATATGGGGCAGAAGTTCAAGGGTGTGTATAATTTGTACAAATCCACCTTGGATTTGTATACGCCTGACAAACAGGTTGTTACCGAGTCTGTGCAATTTACGGATATCAATCATCCGGAGCTGGAAACGCTTGTAGGAGAAACGGATGCGCAAAAGTTGCGCGAGGATGTGGATCTGATACAAGGCGTGTATGCGCCGTTCGATGTGCAGTCCTATTTGCAGGGCGACCTTGCGCCCGTGTTTTTCGGCAGTGCGCTGAACACTTTCGGCGTAAAGGAACTGTTGGAATGTTTTGTGGAAATAGCACCGTATCCGCGGCCGGTGGAGACGGCGGAGCGTACCGTGAAACCGATGGAAGAACATTTTACGGGTTTCGTGTTCAAGATCCACGCCAATATGGACCCGAACCATCGCAGTTGTATAGCCTTCGTCAAGATCTGTTCGGGTAAGTTTGAGCGTAATGTGTACTACAAGCATGTCCGCCACGGAAAAATGATGCGGTTCAGTGCGCCAACGGCCTTCATGGCGCAGAAGAAGGAGACTGTGGATGAGGCCTATGCCGGTGACATTGTGGGTTTGCCGGATACGGGCAATTTCAAAATTGGTGATACGCTGACTTCGGGTGAAGACCTGCACTTCAAGGGCTTGCCAAGTTTTTCGCCGGAAATGTTCAAATATATAGAAAATGCCGACCCGATGAAGCAAAAACAGCTCGACAAGGGTATACACCAGCTGATGGATGAAGGTGTCGCACAGTTGTTTGTCAATCAGTCGACCGGCCGGAAACTGATTGGTACAGTGGGGCAACTGCAGTTTGAAGTGATACAATACAGACTGTTACACGAATATCAGGCGCAATGTCGTTGGGAGCCGGTATCGCTTTATAAGGCATGCTGGATAGAAAGCGATGATGAGCAGGAGTTGAGTGCGTTTAAAAAACGCAAAGCACAATACATGGCTTATGACAAGGATGGCAGAGATGTTTTTTTAGCCGATTCGGGTTATGTGCTTCAGATGGCGCAGAATGATTTCAAGCACATTACGTTTCATTTTACGAGTGAATTTTAGTTCCACAGAATGCTGTGCCGTCACTTTTAAGGAGAAGTATTTTTGGCTTTCCAAGTCTGTTTTATATCATTGATTATTAGTGTATTATTGAAACATTAGGCAAGAAAACCCGGGCGCTCGCAAAAAAAATGCCGCAAAGTGATGGGAAAAACAGAAAATATTTATACCTTTGCAGCCGGAAATAAAGAGTGCCTTGTGGTGTAATGGTAGCACTACAGATTCTGGTTCTGTCTGTCTGGGTTCGAGTCCTAGCAAGGCAACAAGGATGCCGGATGAAGCAAACGCTTCGTTCGGTTTATTTTTTGCGTCTGTTCCGGGTGTCGTTGTGCGGGCGTTTTTGTTCCGGGTGTTGCCGGCTTTTCGGGGCGTTGCCTCCGCCGAACAGTTTTTCGCGCAGGTCGGGGCGGTTCATGCGTTGCAGGTCGCGCAGGATGGCGGCGCGATGCTCCGGCTTGTACCAAAAGAAGAATTTGCGCTGTTCCAGCTTTTCATCCTTTGTTTTTGCTGTGTATATTTTTTCCCCTGTGTAGGGATTTATGCCCGAGTAGTACATGTCTGTTGCCAGTGTCATGGGGGTAGGAGTGAAGTCTTGTACCTGTTCTAAGCGGAAGTCCATGCTTTTGGTTATAGCGGCCAGCTCGGCCATGTCTTCTTGGGTGCAGCCGGGATGGCTTGAAATGAAATAAGGTATCAGTTGGTAGTTCAGTCCGGCCCGCGCCGTCAGGATGTCGAACTCGCGCTTGAACTCGCGGAAGCGCGCGAAAGGTGGCTTGCGCATCAGTGCGAGCACACGGCTCGATGTGTGTTCGGGGGCTACTTTGAGGCGACCGGAAGTGTGTTGCTCTATGAGTTCTTGCGTGTACTGCCGTGCGGCCAGGTTGAGGTTTTCGTCGGCGTTGCGGTGCAGGAGTAGGTCGTAGCGTACACCGCTTCCGATGAAAGCTTTTTTGATGCCGGGCAGTTTGCACACGGCATGGTAGATGTCGAGCAGGGGGCGGTGGTCGCAGTTGAGGTTGGGACATACGGCAGGATATATGCACGATGGTTTGGCGCAACGGCGGCACAGCTCCTGATCGCGACCGCTCATGCGATACATATTGGCCGAAGGCCCGCCCAAATCCGACAGGTAGCCCTTGAAATCAGGCAATTCAGCGATTTTTTTTACCTCGGCAAGAATGGATTGCCGGCTTCGCGATACGATATGTTTGCCCTGATGAGCAGATATGGTGCAAAAAGCACAACCTCCGAAACAGCCGCGATGCAGGTTTACAGAGAATTTGATCATTTCGTAGGCCGGGATGATCTTGCCGTTGTATTTCGGATGTGGCAGCCGGGTATAGGGCAGGTCGAATGATGCGTCGAGTTCAGCGGTGGTCATGGGAGGATAAGGCGGGTTGACTACAATAAAGTATCCTGCCGCCTGTTGTATGATTCGTCTGGAATGGTAGCGGTTCGATTCTTCCTCTATGTGCCTGAAATTTTGTGCGTATTTTGCCTTGTCTTTCAGGCACGTTTCGTGTGAGGCCAACTCAATGTCGTTGCAGGTTGCTGCCGGGCGGTTTCGGCTTAACCATGCCGTTTGCGGCACATCTGTCAGGTCGTGGATAGGAACACCCGACTGTAATCGGCGGGCTATCTCACACACCGGTTTCTCGCCCATGCCGTAAATGAGCAAGTCAGCACCCGATTCGATCAAGATACCGGGTTTTAGGCAATTAGCCCAATAGTCGTAATGCGTCAATCGCCGCAGCGAGGCTTCTATACCGCCTATGACAAGCGGTGTTTCCGGAAAGAGGCGTTTGATTATGCGTGCGTAGGTAACGGTACAATAGTCCGGCCGCATACCGGATTTGCCACCGGCAGTGTACGCATCATCCGAACGGAGGCGCTTGTTGGCTGTGTAGTGATTGACCATGGAATCCATGCATCCGGCACTGATGGCAAAAAACAGCCGTGGCCGGCCTAATTTCTTAAAGTCGCGCAGGTCATCGCGCCAATTGGGCTGAGGCACTATGGCCACCCGCAGGCCTTGTGCTTCCAGCGTACGGCCTATGACAGCCGCCCCGAACGATGGGTGGTCTACATAGGCATCGCCGGAAAAAAGAATGACATCCACGTAATCCCAGCCGCGCAGTTCCAGCTCTTTTCTGGTTGTAGGCAGAAAATCTGTCAAATCATACTTCCTCATAATGCGCAAAGATACGGAAAAGGTTCTTACGGATGTTGGGAATACCGCAAAAAGTCTTACTTTTGCAAGCTGTTATGTGACAATACCTTGAAACAAAATCCGTAATCTGTGGACGCTGTGCTATTGGAGTTTCTGAAATCCGTATTTGCCTTCGATGAGAATTCGCCTTTGCTGTTCACCCAATTCTACTTCTGGGCGTTTTTTGCCATTGTGTACGCTTTGTTCAGTTTGCTGCACAGCCGCCGCTTGTTGCGCAATGCGTTCCTGTTTTTTGTAAGCCTGTTTTTTTACTACAAAACGAGCGGCTTGTTCGTGTTGTTGCTGGTGTTTGTGACCTGTTCCGACTTTTTTCTGGCCAAGGCCATATATCGTTCGCGCGCGGAATGGCTGCGTAAATTTTTCTTGTGTATATCCATTGCGGTGGATTTGCTCTTGTTGTGCTATTTCAAGTATACCTACTTTTTTGCCGATATGCTTCACAATATATTCGGCTGGGATGTGCAGGTATTCAATGTGTTCGCATGGGCCGGGAACAGCCTTGTGGGCGATGCGGGGCGTTTCAGTGTGGATCGTATCGTGTTGCCGGTGGGTATTTCGTTCTATATCTTTCAGGTTATCAGCTACACGATGGATGTGTACCGGCGGCAGGTGCGGCCGGTGGACAATATCCTTGACTTCGGTTTTTATGTAAGTTTCTTTCCGCAATTAGTGGCCGGGCCTATTGTCCGTGCCAGTGAGTTTGTGCCTCAATTGTACAGACCGTTCCGTTTGTCGAGGCGGCAGTTTGGCATGGCCGTGTTCTGGATTTTGAACGGATTGACCAAAAAAATCATTCTGAGCGATTACATAGCGGTCAATTTCATAGATCGTGTGTTTGAGAATCCGCTCCTTTTTTCGGGGTTTGAAAATCTCATGGCGCTTTTCGGATATTCATTGCAGGTGTATGCCGATTTTTCCGGGTATACGGATATTGCCATAGGTGTGGCCATGCTTATGGGCTTTTACCTTCCCAAAAACTTCAACTCGCCCTATAAGGCTACCAATGCCGGCAATTTCTGGAAACGCTGGCACATTTCGCTCAGTCGGTGGCTCCAGAATTATTTGTATATTCCGCTTGGCGGAAATCGCAATGCCAGTTTCGGTACGTATTTCTGGATAGTGCTTATTTCGCTTATCGCATTGATTCTGACAGGTAGCCTGTATGCATTGCTGGCTGTGGTGGGCGTTGCGCTGCTGGTGGGTGTGGTGGCTTGGTTACGGCCGAAACGGCGCATCAAGATCATAACCAATCTGAATGCTTTCATAACCATGCTGCTCGGCGGATTGTGGCATGGAGCGAGTTGGAATTTCATGATTTGGGGCGGCCTGAATGGCGTAGGAATGATTGTGTACAAGTTTTGGCGGGAAATGAGCTGGACGGTACGCATGGTTACGGTTTTGCTGGTCACCGGCGTGTTATGGATGCTTGTCCGGTATGTGCCCATGCCGGTATTCAACTTGCTTTTTGTGTGGATGCTTGTCGTGGCTTCCGGAACCTTGGTGCGTTATATCTATCATTTGACGCACTGTCGTTACCCGTTTGAGCATCTGGGCCGGGCCTGGGGTATTGTGCAGACTTTCTGCTTTATAACTTTTACGCGCTTGTTCTTCCGTTCCGGCTCCAACCTCGATCCGGCTGTTGCAAACGAAGTGGCTTGGAATACGGCAAAAAACATGGTAGCGCGTATAGGAGGGTCGTGGAATACGGCCATTATTCCACAAATAGTGTGGGAATATCGCAACGTGTTCTTTCTGATTGTAGTGGGAATGATTATCCATTGGCTGCCGGACACTTTCAAACGATGGTATCGGGTTAATTTTGCCTTGTTGCCGCTTCCTGTCATCGTATTGATTGCCGTGTTCGTCGTCTTTGTGGTCTATCAGTTTGTAACGGCCGATCTGCAGGCTTTCATTTATTTTCAGTTCTGATATACAAGGAGTTATTCGTTGTTCTGATGGCAGACAGTCTGCTTTCCCGGGAGGCAGACGGAGATCTCCGCAATCTGTCGGGTTTGGCCGGTCACTTTGAAGCGATCGTCCATGCGGAATCCGATTACCCACGCTATTTCATTGCCCGATAAGAGCAACCACACATCTTGTTTCTGTTGTAAATCCAGTTTGATGTCGGTGAAGAAATCACTGATTTTCTTTTTGCCTTTCAGGCCGATGGGGCAGAATGTATCGCCGGCTTGCCAGTGTCTCAGGCTGAGCGGGCCGCGCAGCTTGTCGGCATCGAAGAAGGCCACGTGTGCATCCGCCGCGGGGAATTGTTCCGTCGCTCGTCTGGGACGTATGTTCAGGTCAATCTCGGGAGCTGCCTGTCTGCGGTCTCTTTTTTTGTCAATGATAATCTCCGTGCGGTCTTTTATGGCGCAGTGTGTCGGGCTCTCGAAGCGTTTTCCCGGCGTGCTTCCCAATGCGGCGTATAGTTGTGCAATCTGGGCGGCGTTGAATCCGTAGGGTGAAAGCAGTTCGTACAAGACGGTTTCCGGTGCGGGTCCGCTGAGCAGGCGCTCGGTGTCTATGTGTAGGCGTCCGTCTTTTTCGCGCACCAAGCGGGCAGCAGCCTGCTCCATGTAGGTTTGCACAATCAGCCGGTATCCCGCAAAGTGATTGCGCGCTTCGGCCAGCGTCTGCCGGATGCTTGGGTTGATTTGCTCCAATGCGGGCAGGACAACGAGGCGGAATTTGTTGCGCCGGTAGTCGGTTTGGGCGTTGGTGCTGTCTGTAACGAACGGTATGTGCCTTGTGCGCAGGTAATCTTCAATGCTTTGCCGCGTACAGCACAGCAGCGGGCGCACGACAATCCCGTTTCTGACAGGCATGCCACACATGCCGCGGAGGCCGGTGCCCCGCACCAAGTTCATTAACATGGTTTCTGCCTGGTCGTCTGCGTGATGCGCCACGGCCACGGCTTGTGCCTGCACTTGCGCCGCCAGTTCCCTGAACCACACATAGCGCAGGTCGCGCGCCGCCATCTCTATGGACAGCCGGTTTGTGCGAGCGTATACTTCCGTGTCAAACGGTTGCACGTACAGGGGCACATGCCATTCTTGGCACAAACTCCGAACAAATTGCTCGTCCCGCTCCGACTCTTCGCTGCGGAGATGGAAATTGCAATGTGCAGCCACGCACTTGTAGCGCAGCGAAAGCAGTATGTGCAGCAGCGCGACAGAGTCTGCACCGCCGCTAAGCGCAACAATGACTGTATCGCCCTGATTCAAAAGGCCGTAACGTTCTATATAGGCATGTACAATTTGTTTCATGGAAACAAGTTGTTGTTGCAAAAGTATTTTTTTCCTATGAATGATAGAAACAAATCTGATTTTTCATCGTAACTTTGCCGGCGGTTTCGTTATAACCTGACAAGTATGGAAAAACAGCTGCAAAAATATAGATTTTCAGTATTTCCGCAAGATGTGGATGGGAAACAGCATTTCCGGATGGTGGCCTTGGAGTCGAATATCTTGAATACGGCAGGATTGGATGCCGCCAAAAATGGCTTTGGTTCGGTAGATATGATTAACAAAGGTGTGACGTGGGTGTTGTCGCGTTTGGCAATAGAGATGCGGCAATTGCCGGAACAATACACCGACATGTATATAGAAACATGGGTGGAAGATTATGGCCGTTTGCTGACAACGCGTAATTTTAACATATACAATCAGGACGAAATGTTGATAGGGCATGCCTGTTCGTTATGGGCTTTACTGGATATGACCACGCGCCGTCCGGTCAATTTGCAGACACAACCCGATTTGCAGCGGTTTGTGCGTAAAATCCCGAGTCCGATTGACAAGCCGGACAAGATTGGACCGGTGCGCGGCGGTGTCAAGATGGAACATCGGGTTTCTTACAGTGACATTGACTTTAACGGACACACCAACAGCATGAAATACGTGGAATGGATGTTTGATGCATACCCGATAGATCGGTTGTACGGGAGTAGCATTCGCCGCTTTGAAGTGAATTATCAGCATGAGGCATTGCACGGCGAGCAGGTACATGTCTGTTGGGAAGATGCGGATAACCGGACGGTCTTTGCTGTACAGTCAGTCGACGGAACGGATTTTTGCAGAGCAAAAATCGTCTGGGGCGATGCTTGGGAAAAATAGTCTTCTTTCGGGCTCCGGTTTCTGTTTTTGGAGAACTTTTTATGTTGTTTAAAATTGCAAGGTATTGTTTTTCAGTATCTTGCATTTTTATTTTGGAAAACTTCCGGCAGGCTGTTGAAAACTAAATATTTCTTTTTCTTTGATTTCTCCATAAAAATGGAGTAGCTTTGCAGCCGATTTCGCATGCAGATTTCCTGATACGAAAATCATTTTTTATACTTAATTGTTTTTGCTGCAAGTGTTTTACAATCAAACTAACTGTCTAACTGTCATGGAAAAAAGAACCTTTACAACGGAAGAAGTGAACAAAGCCACGCTGGATTATTTTCAGGGCGATGAGTTGGCCGCACGTGTATGGACATCCAAGTATGCCCTGAAAGATTCGCTGGGTAATCTGTATGAACTGACCCCGGATGATATGCACATCCGGCTGGCTCGGGAAATTGCGCGTATTGAAAAACGTTATCCCAATCCGCTTACGCAAGAAGAATTGTTCGAACTGTTCAAGAACTTCAAGTACATTGTGCCTCAAGGAAGCCCGATGACCGGTATCGGGAATGACTATCAGGTGTCATCCTTGTCCAACTGTTTTGTGATAGGCTTTGATGGCGATTCGGATTCGTATGGTGCAATTATTAAAATAGACGAAGAACAAGTGCAGCTCATGAAACGCCGCGGTGGAGTGGGACACGACTTGTCGCATATCCGTCCGAAAGGTTCGCCGGTAAAAAACTCAGCCCTCACCTCCACGGGTATCGTGCCGTTTATGGAACGCTATTCCAACTCGACGCGCGAGGTTGCACAAGATGGCCGTCGCGGTGCCTTGATGTTGAGTGTTTCCATCAAGCATCCGGATTCGGAAGCCTTTATCGATGCCAAAATGGAACAAGGCAAGATTACAGGCGCAAATGTATCCGTGAAAATCCATGACGATTTCATGCAGGCAGCTTTGGCCAACCAGCCTTATAATCAACAGTATCCCATTGTTTCGGACGATCCTTGGTTCGTCAAGACCGTTTCTGCAAGCGACCTCTGGAAAAAGATTGTGCACAATGCCTGGAAATCAGCCGAGCCGGGTGTGCTGTTCTGGGATACGATTATCCGTGAGTCGGTGCCGGATTGCTATGCCGACCTTGGCTACAAGACGGTCTCGACAAATCCGTGCGGTGAAATTCCCTTGTGTCCCTACGACAGCTGCCGCTTGCTGGCCATTAACCTGTATTCGTACGTGAAAGATCCGTTCACACCGCAGGCCTCGTTCGATTTTGACTTGTTCCGGCAACATGTGCGTCTGGCGCAACGCATCATGGACGATATTATTGACCTTGAGATGGAAAAAATCGACAGAATCGTTGCCAAAATAGAGGCCGATCCGGAGGACAACGACATAAAAAACACGGAATACCACTTGTGGGAGAAAATTCGTACCAAGACCATACAAGGCCGCCGTACGGGTGTGGGTACGACTGCCGAAGGCGACATGCTTGCGGCCATGGGCTTCCGCTATGGCACCGATGAAGCCATTGATTTCTCGGAAGAAGTGCACAAAACCGTTGCCTTGGAGGCCTATCGTTCGTCTGTAAACATGGCCAAAGAACGCGGCGCATTCAAGATTTACGACCCTAAACGCGAGGAAAACAATCCGTATATCCTGCGTCTGAAAGCGGCCGATCCGGAACTGTATGAGGAAATGGTCAAATATGGCCGCCGCAACATGGCCTGCCTTACCATTGCTCCGACGGGTACAACCAGTATCATGACGCAGACCACGTCCGGCATAGAACCCGTTTTCATGCCCGTGTATACACGCCGTCGCAAAGTGAATCCCAACGACAAGGATGTACATATCGGATTGGTCGATGAAAACGGAGACAGCTTCGAGGAATATACGGTATTCCACCACAAGTTCGTAACTTGGATGGAAGCCAATGGCTATCCGACAACCAAGATATATACCAAGGAAGAAATAGATGAAATGGTAGCCAAATCTCCGTATTACAAGGCAACGGCCAATGATGTGGACTGGCTCAAGAAAGTGCAGATGCAGGGACGCATTCAAAAATGGGTTGACCATTCCATCAGCGTAACCATCAACCTGCCGGCAGATGCGTCCGAAGAACTGGTGGGCCAACTCTATGAAGAGGCTTGGCGTTGCGGCTGTAAGGGCGTAACCGTCTATCGGGATGGCTCGCGTACGGGTGTGCTTGTGTCGAACAAGCCGGAAGAAAAGAAAGACAAACAATGTGTATGCTATGACCGCGCAGCCGTCCAGAAACGTCCCATTGAGTTGAAATGCGATGTGGTTCGTTTCCAAAACAACAAGGACAAGTGGATTGCTTTTGTCGGGCTTCTGGATGAACGTCCATACGAGATATTTACCGGTCTGGCCGACGATGAGGATGGAATTCTGCTGCCCAAGTCAGTGACCGAAGGCAAAATTATCAAGGTTGTCAGCGAAGACGGCACCAAGCGTTACGATTTCCAATACCGTAATAACCGCGGCTACAAAACAACTGTGGAAGGACTTTCCCACAAATTCGACAAAGAATACTGGAATTATGCCAAACTGATTTCGGGCGTGTTGCGGTACGGCATGCCCATTGACCAGGTTATAAAAATGGTATCCAGTCTGCAGCTTGACAGTGAGAGCATTAATTCATGGAAAGTTGGCGTGGGGCGTGCGCTGAAAAAATACATTGTGGACGGAACTCAGACGAATCAGGTCTGTCCGAATTGCGGACAAACATCGCTTGTATATCAAGAAGGCTGTCTAACATGCAAGAGCTGTGGTTATTCCCGATGCGAGTGAGTTTTCGGAAAAAACATGTCTGATTTTTACGATAAAAGACCGGTTTGTCTGTACAAATCGGTTTTTTATTTGCCTGCCACATTTTCCTTTCACTTACGCATACTGCGGAGATAGTAATCAATCAGGATACTGCGCGTTGTAATACCTTCGGGCATGGGTTGGGTGGCGAGCGTAAGGTTCTGTTGTCGCTGTTTGGTGTAATCGGCTTTGGCGCGATGGTAGTCGCGGCGTGCCTTGCATACGGCGCGCGCGTTGGCATATTGGCCGGTGAGCAACATTTGCAGTGCGGCCGCATAATCCAGCAGGAAGCGGACGGCCATGATCCGGCGCAATTGTTTTGCAGGTAGGTTTTTGTAGAGCATCAGCAGATTGTTGCGGAAATTCAGGTAGGTTTTGAACGGTTTTTCGCGGTTTAGCGTGCCGGCACCCACGTGGTACACTGTGCTTTGCGGAACGCAACAGATGCGTTTTCCGCGGCATCGCAACCGCCAGCACAAGTCTATTTCTTCCATGTGTGCGAAAAAATAGTTGTCCAAACCGCCGGCCAGATGATAATCCCGACTTCGGATACAAAGACATGCGCCTGATGCCCAGAGTACATTGCATGTGTCGTCATATTGTCCGTGATCCGTTTCTGTATAGTTGAAAATCCTTCCTCTGCAATAAGGATAACCCCACCGATCAAGGAATCCACCACATGCGCCGGCATATTCAAATTTGTGAGGTTCGTTGTACGATAGTATTTTGGGCTGGCATGCTACCGTTTCGGGATGTGCGTCCATATATTCCAGCAGCGTCGACAACCAACCGGCCGTAACGGCCACGTCGGAGTTGAGCAACACTACGTATTCGGCCCGCACTTGTGCAAGCGCCCGATTGTATCCTTCGGCATAGCCGTAATTCCGATCTAACCGAATAATGCGTACATCGGGAAAAGCACTTACCACATCCATGGAATTGTCGGTGGAACCGTTGTCTGCCACGACAATTTCTATATTTTCGGCCAAGGTATGCCGGACGACTCCGGGCAGAAACTCGGAGAGCAACTTGCTGCCATTAAAATTTAATATGACAATGCTTGCTTTTTTCATCGCTTGTGTTTCCAGCGTTTGTGCGACCACAGCCAATAGGTCGGATGCTCCAAAATGTTGGTTTCCAGCAACCGCGCATACCGTT
The DNA here is from genome assembly GCA_964449415.1 of uncultured Paludibacteraceae bacterium. Lineage (GTDB taxonomy): Bacteria > Bacteroidota > Bacteroidia > Bacteroidales > Paludibacteraceae > CALUNA01. Next base: position 17,767 of record CAYUYS010000005.1, read on the forward strand.
CTGTAATGCCGAACGGTGGCATTTGTTCGGGATGTTCGGTTATTTGTATGAAAGAGCAGTGGTAATATCCGCGTTTCCGGCGTGTGAGGTGGGCGTAGAATACCGGCAAGCCGAATTTGCGTGCCAGCGTTTCCGCGCCTGTGAACATGGGCGTGTCCTGATTTAGGAATTTCGTCCAATAGTGTATGCTTCCGCTCGTGGGCGTCTGGTCGGAAATCATACCGTATACAGCGGGTGTGCCCGTCTGCCGGTTGCTTGCCATGACGCGCAGCAGTTGTTTGTGTTCTACATTGATGTTATTTGTATGCCTGCGTATTCGGAATAGCAACTTGTCCATGCTTTTGTTGTGGAGCGCTTTGTAAATGGTAAACAGACGGGTACGCTTGTCTTGAAAATAAATGCCGAAAGTGGCCGTCCATTCCCAATTGACGCAATGCCCGAGCATGACAATGGAACCGCCGTATTGCAAGGCTGCATTTTCCACATCGGCCATGCCGGCGCAGGTAAACCGTCGTTTTGCTTCTGTATCCGACAGGTGTATGGCATAAAAAGTTTCAACAACACTGTCCAGCAAATAGCGGTAAAATTGCCGTTCAAGCCGTCGTATTTCCGGTAAGGATTTTTCGGGAAAAGCGTTTTGCAGATTTTTACGCACCACCCTCCGCCGATAGCGTACCACCCAGTAAACTATCGGAAAAAGCAGGTCGGCAAACAAGTAGCCCACCCGTAATGGCAGCCAGGCCAGTAGCCATACGAATGCATGGAGCAGCCTATACATATCAGGCTTCTTCGGAATAGATTCCTATGGAAATGCCATATTGGTATTCTCCCTCCAGAATCTGGTCAATCAACTCTTCGGAAAGGTTCACTCCGTCTTTCTTGGCGGCTTTCACCACGTAGTTAAACATGTCTTCTTCGTCAATGCTTGCTTCTTCGGCGGAATCTTCGTCTATAAGTCCCTTGCTTTCGTAATAATCGTAAATCACATCCATGACATATTCAATGTCATCGCGCGTGAGTTCCTTACGGTCGTCTTTGTCTAACCAGTTGTAAATGAAATCGACAGCGGCATCGTCGTCATACATTCGTTCATCTTGCTCCTGTTTCATGATGCAGTTTGTTTTTGTGTGATAAATAGGTGTCTGAACGACACGCCAAAGGTAAAATTTATATTTGGGATGAACAAGCGTCAATCATGTTGGGGAAATCATAGTTGTCGTTATGGATTTTGTTAAAAAACACAAATGATGTATGGTTTTGTTTTTTTTCTTATATTCGCGCTGTAAACATTAATGATTTGGATATATGAAAAAGTACAAATGTACCGTATGCGGTTGGGTTTATGACCCTGAAATTGGAGATCCGGATGGCGGCATACAGCCCGGAACTCCGTTTGAAGATATTCCGGATGATTGGGTATGTCCTCTTTGCGGCGTGGGCAAGGATGATATGGAGCCTGTTGAAGAATAATCTTCTTTCGTTAATTGTTACCTACGCATCACACAAATGGGAAGTTGTCCGTTTCAGGTGGGCAACTTTTTTTTCACCCCAATTTTATTTTGGCTGTGGGCATAAAAAAACCGGTGGTAAAAAATACCGCCGGTTTTTGAAATATCCGATTTTTCCGGATTATCCGTTTACTTTGGCCATGTGGGCAATCAAATCCAATACTTTGTTGGAGTAACCGATTTCGTTGTCGTACCAGGAAACTACCTTAACGAAGGTGTCAGTCAAAGCGATACCGGCTTTGGCATCGAAAATGGAGGTGCGGGCATCGCCCAAGAAGTCGGACGAAACAACAGCATCTTCGGTGTATCCGAGCACACCTTTCAATTCGCCTTCGGCCGCTTCTTTCATAGCAGCGCAAATTTCAGCGTATTTGGCCGGTTTAGCCAAGTTCACCGTCAAATCCACAACAGATACATCCAAGGTCGGAACACGCATGGACATACCGGTCAGTTTGCCGTTCAGTTCGGGAATAACTTTACCTACCGCTTTTGCAGCACCGGTGGAAGACGGGATGATGTTGCCGGAAGCAGCACGTCCGCCGCGCCAGTCTTTCATGGAAGGACCGTCAACGGTTTTCTGGGTGGCGGTGGTTGAGTGAACGGTTGTCATCAAACCATCGGTAATGCCCCATTTGTCGTTCAAAACTTTGGCGATAGGTGCCAAGCAGTTGGTGGTGCAAGAAGCGTTGGAAACGAATTGGGTTCCCTTAACGTATGATTTTTCGTTTACACCGCAAACGAACATCGGAGTGTCGTCCTTGGAAGGAGCGGACATAACAACATATTTTGCACCGGCGGTAAGGTGAGCCTGTGCTTTTTCTTTGGTCAGGAACAAACCGGTAGATTCTACTACATATTCAGCACCTACTTCGTTCCATTTCAAGTTAGCAGGATCTTTTTCAGCAGTGATGCGGATAGATTTTCCGTTAACAATCAGCAAACTCTTTTCAACGTCGCATTCGATGGTTCCGTCGAACTGTCCGTGCATCGTGTCGTACTTCAGCATGTAAGCCAAGTAATCAACCGGGCACAAGTCGTTAATACCTACGATCTGAATGTCGTTTCTTGTTTGGGCGGCACGGAAAACAAAACGTCCGATACGGCCAAATCCATTAATACCTACTTTAATCATTTTGTTTGAATTAAAAAATTGTGTTATTATTTTTTGATGTGTTTGTTTTCACATTGTTCCAGAAGTGGATTAGTTCAATTTACAAACCCCTTTTGAAATCGGGTGCAAAAGTAAAAAATTCTCTCTGATTGACAAAGTGTTATTAAAATAAATTACAGTTTTGCTCCTTTTGCAAACTCAAGATAGCAAACCATCGCTTTTTGCCGATGATACCTTCCCGTTGTGTTTTACTCTTGGAAATAAACCCGTTTTACTCTTCTGGAGATGCCTGTCAGGATTTCGTATGTTATGGTGTTGAGTTTTTGGGCAATCTCGGTAAGTGTTATTTCCTCGCCGAAAATGACAACTTCATCGCCTTCAGAACAATCCACATCCGTGACATCAATCATGGCCAAATCCATGCAAATGTTACCGATTACCTTGCAGCGTTTGCCGCCGATGAGCACCTCTCCGTTGCCGTTTCCGAGTTGCCGGTCGAATCCGTCTGCATAGCCGATGGGGATTACTGCTATCCGCTTGTCTGTTTTGAGCATAGCCTTGCGGCCGTAACCGACACTTTCGCCGGCTTTGACGGTTTTTATTTGCAGGATGACGGTTTTCAGCGTACACACGTTTTTCAAAACCGTGTCGGGCCGGGCACTGAAACCGTAGTATCCGATGCCAAGACGCACCATGTCAAACTGGCTTTCGGGAAACCGTTCTATCCCGGCCGAGTTAAGTATGTGCTTGAGAATCGGGTAGGGCAAAGCCGCCTTCAATTGTGCTGCACATGCGTTGAATACATCGATTTGTTGGTGTGTAAAGTCGTCGAAGCGCGCTTCATCGGCACCCGCCAGATGCGAAAATACGGAGCGGACGCTGACTGCCTGCTGTTTGCCAAGCTGTTTGATGAGCGCCGGCATGTCGGCCGGCTCGAACCCCAAGCGGTGCATGCCGCTGTCTATTTTGATATGTATCGGATAGTTTGTGATACCTTGCCGTTCGGCGGCGGCGATGAATGTGTCCAACAGTTTGAAACTGTATATTTCCGGCTCAAGGTTATGGTCGAAAATGGCGTTGAAGGCGTTGGGGTAGGGATCCATTACGACAATGGGTATGCGTATGCCTTCGCGCCGGAGTTCGGCACCTTCGTCGGCGACGGCCACAGCCAGATAGTCGCAATGGTGATGTTGGAGTGTGCGGGCCACTTCCACGGCTCCGCTCCCGTAAGCAAATGCCTTGACCATGCATATAATTTTGGTTGTCGGCTCCAACTTGCTGCGGAACTGATTCAGGTTGCTCGCCAATGCCGAGAGGTTGACTTCCAAGACGGTCTCGTGGGCGGTCATTTCCAGATGGCTGCTTATGTGCTCGAAATGGAATTGCCGGCTGCCTTTGAGCAGAATGGCCTGATTATGGAACGAACGGTATGCGCCTGATGCCAGAAATGTATCTGTAGACGGATAGAAGGAGGCATTCGTGCCATCAAACACGGTTTGATGTTTGCTGATTTGCTCACCAATGCCGATTATGCGGCTTATGTCGCGTCTGTGAAGCAGCTCTCCCACAGTGGCATACAGCTCGTTTTCTGTCTGACCGTTCTGGAGAATGTCGGATAAGATGATGGTTTTCGGCAGGTGTTTGGTGGCGGCCTGTTGGTCCAGAAAATCAAGTGCAATTGTCAGCGAAGCTAAGTCGGAGTTGTAACTGTCGTTTATAATCAGGCAGTTGCGGATGCCTTCTTTTACGTCCAGACGCATTTGCACACGCTCCAGCTGCATCATTTTTGCAGCTATCTGCTCGTGCTCGTATCCCCTATGCAGCAGCAGCGTCAAACAATGTTGGCTGTTTTCTATAGATGCATCGTCTGTGAAGGGTATGTCATAATGCCCGTTTGTGGCATTGTAGTTATATTCTATGCGGGTGCCGGTATCCGTTTTGTGCATCCCGATAATTTGCACATCGGCCTTGTCGGTATGTCCCCATGTGAATGTATGCAGGTTGGCTTGTTGTGCGGATATGTCAATCAGTTGGTTGTCTTTGCAATATATTACGGTTTCTGCTTCGCGGAAGAGCAGCAGTTTTTCAGCGCATTTTTCTTTCGGCGTGCGGAAATTCTCCTGATGCGCGTCGCCTATGTTGGTGAAGATGCCAATGCTTGGCTTGATGATTTGTTGCAGGTTTTGCATCTCATCCGGTTGTGATATGCCGGCTTCAAAAATGCCGAGCTCGCTTTGGCTGTTTAGTTGCCAGACAGAAAGCGGTACGCCGATTTGTGAGTTGTAGCTGCGTGGAGAACGCACAATTTCATAATCGTCACGCAACAGGTCGTACAGCCATTCCTTGACGATGGTTTTTCCGTTGCTGCCGGTAATGCCGATGACCGGGATGTGGAATTGCTTTCGGTGTGCCGATGCAAGCTGTTGCAGTGCGCCAAGAGGGCTTTCCACTTGCAAGAAACAGGCATCTTCCATTTGTGCCGCATCTTCCGGGAGATGTTCAACGACAAAACAACGTACCTGACGTTCATACAATTCCTGTATGTATTGGTGTCCGTCGTTGCGCGGTGTGCGCAAAGCGAAAAACAAGGTATTTTCCGGAAAAGAAAGCGAGCGACTGTCCGTAAGCAGCCAGCGAATGTCCGTATCGATGGGCTGTGATGTTTTTGCGCCTGTAATAATTGCGATTTCTTGCAGTTTCATTGTACTTCTATTTTTGCCACCACGCCTTCGGATGTGCTTATCACACATGTTTTGCCGGAAATGGGAGCAATGGTATTTATCAGTGAGTTTCCGATTTTATGTATCCACAGGTTTTGGCCGTTGCGGGCATCCACGCCATGAAGCAAGCCGTTTTTTGTGCCGAAAATGATCACGCCATCGCGTTCTATGAGCATGCTCGGGTTGTGGTCGTAGCCATAGCCGGCATTGGTTTTCCAGATGACGCGCGGCGTGTCGGCTGTCGCGTCAATGGCGACAACGCTGTCGTTCATGCAGCGGCTGAAAACCACTTTGCCATCTTCGGACAAGCCAACGGTTTCGCGCACTTGGTGGCTGTTGGTGCGCCATATTTCGCGGCCGGTTTCAGCATCCAGTGCTGTCCAGTAGCGGTCGGGCGCCGTGATAAAGATCTTGCCATCGGCGGCCACCGGCAATACGGCAGCGGGTGAGAAATGGATGCGTGCCTTGCCGTTGTTCCATTTCCAAGCCAATGAGCCGTCGGCCAGGTGCAGGGCATAAAAATTCGTATCCCACGCACCGAAATAAATCTTGTTCCCGTAAATCACGGGACGTGTTTCTATGTAGTTGCCTATGCCTTTGTGGCACCACAACGTGCGTCCGTCGTGCAATGAGAGCGCGCGGAAACAACCATCGCTGCCGCCGATGTAGACGGTGTCACCGCTGATGAGCGGCATACCGAGTACGGCATTGCCGGTTTCGTGTTTCCAGATTTCCGTGCCCTTGTCTGTGCTCAGGCAATAGATATTCCCATCGGTTGAGCCGAACACGACTTTGCCATCGGCCGCCGCCGGCGATGAAATGATGCGACTGCCGGTGGTGGTGTTCCATATTTCGCGGCCATTGTGCAAATCCAAGCAGCGGAAATTGCCCAAATCGTCGCCGAAATAGACTTTGTTTTGGTATATGGCCGGTGTGCCGTATATGCCGGCGCCGGTTTCGATGCGCCACGCTTCGCGGACGTTCGGGTAGCGGTCGTTGATGGCGAACGATGGTCTGAGTGTGCTGTCCGGCGCATCGTATGTCCGTTGCCCGAAAGGAATGGTCAGCCATTTTACGGGCGGCATGCCTGTTTTCCGTTCGTAGAACCGGATGGAGTCGGATACGGAAATGATGGAATAGCCGCCGATGCTGTCCTGGCCGCGCAACATGGAGCGATGCAACACGCCGCATATTCCGTCGTAGTTCAGAACCATGTTGCGGTGATAATGTCCGCCCAGAAATGTCTGCACGTTGAAGCGGCGCACACGGTCGGTTAGTGCGTACCAATTGTCCACATCGCCTTCCTGCAGCGGATAGTGCGTGCAAAAGAACACCGGCATGTCTTGTGGTGCGTTTTCCAATGTGCGGATTGCCCAGTCTATGTCTTGCGGTGCAATGTGGCCATCGCCCATTTTGATGACGGGGCCGGACACGATGCCTGTGAACAGGCAGCCTTTGTGCGTGAAGGTGAATTTGTCATCTTCGAAAACTTTGGCAAAATCCGTGGCTCCGGATTCGCTCCATTTGGTTTCGTGGTTGCCGGCGGTGGCATAATAGGGCACGCGCAGTTGGTCCAGGATTTCTTTTGCAGCCATCAGGGAGGCTTTGTCGCCGTTTTCGGTAAGGTCGCCCGTTACGAGCACGAAGTCAATGCTGTCCATGCCGTTTACATCCGCGACTGCACGCATAAGGTCTTCTGCCGGAGCGGGATTGGTCGGACTCAGGTGCAGGTCGGTGAACAGGGCAAATGAGAAATGTTCTGTCGCGTGCAGTTTGTGTGCCGTCAAAAGCATGAGGCAAATGCACAAAGGATACAGTCTTGTTTTCATATCAGTAAGGATTAGAGGTTATGGAATTATGTTGGATATTTAAATGTGTAAGCTATTGGTTGAATGAAGTTTTCGAATAATT